>CAZXHO010000379.1:0-2344 GCA_964640365.1 uncultured Sangeribacter sp.
GTAAGCATCATCGCCACACTTGACATGACATATTCTATGGCTATCATCAATCCTCCGAATACTATCCAGATTATATTTAATATAAGATTCATATATTGTTCCGCGATAATAAATAAAACTCAATGGTTTGAAAATAACTATAATTTTATAATTAAAATTTACTTAAATGTGTCAGGAAGATCATTTTCATAAAGCACTGTATCTCCGGGAGCGAGAATTGTTGAAAGTTCTTTCTGCGCTTCAGAAAAACTATCTACAATATAAAGATTATCTTCATTATATCCGACTTCTTTTATCCCTTCTACTATTGCATCCCGATTATACTGACCTACAATAAAGGCAATATCCGAAGTTTTTGCTATTTTCTCACCCAAAGCTTTGTTAAACTCTTTCTGCTTTTCACCAAGCTCTATCATTCCGGGGGTAACAACTATCCGTTTACCGTCTGTAAAACCCGACAATACATCAAGAGCCATTTGTGAACCAGAAGGATTAGAATTGAAAGCATCATCTATAATTGTAATACCTCCTGCAGTTCGTTTTATGCTAAGTCGGTGTTCAACTTGCTCAATCCCGGCTACTCCCCTACGTATCTTCTCATCGCTCATTCCGAACTTTAATGCTATTATTACGGCAGCCACCAGATTAGAGATATTACATTCTCCTACAAGTTTTGTTGAAAGGTCGAGGCGATATCCGTCGTGACCCACGATAGTGAAAGATGTACCCTGCGCACTGTAACTAATATTTTCAGCTACATAATCTGATTGCGCCTTATTTTTCTTCCCCACACAATAGCGCACACACTCTACATTATTCACTTCTCTGTTGGCACAATATTCAAAATCGTTATTGACCACACTGTACCCATCTTCCGGTAGTGAATCGACAAGCTCAAATTTTGTAGATTGCACATTTTCAATGGTTTTAAACGATTCAAGGTGCATCGGGCCTACAGCTGTGACTATACCCATCTGAGGATGTACAAGATCACAGATTTCCTTAATATCACCCTTTTGTTTTGCGCCCATCTCACAAATGAAGATGGTATTGTAAGGCTTCATCATTTCACGGATAGTTCTTATCACGCCCATTGGGGTATTATAAGAACCGGGGGTCATGAGAACATCAAATTCTTCCGAAAGTATCCTGTGCAGATAATGTTTTGTACTTGTCTTTCCGTAAGACCCGGTGATACCAACTATTTTTAAATCAGGCATGGAACGTAAAATAGAAGCCGCTTCATTCCAATATTTTTTATTAATTATTTTTTCTACCGGCATCAATATCACCACGGATAACATAACGAATACCCATGAGAAAATTGAGATCAATAACATCGTGCCCACCGAAATTGCAGCCGGTGAGTATATACCCATGATTCCTTTATGATGGAAAGTTACCAAAATTACGGCAAGATACAATCCCACAGCGACTACCGCAGTCACGCAGTAAATTCTCCATACTCTTTTGGTAAAAACAAGAGGTTTCTTATAAGTTTTTCTAAATATTAACCAAATTTTTACAACGCAGACACAAGCTACAATCAAAACCGCCATACGAATGTCAAGAAGAGTAGCAAAAACAAGAAATAGTAATGCTACATCTACCAATCTCCAGGCGCTTCCAATATCCTGCTTAAGATATCTCCAATAACGGTCAAGGCGATAACTGTTCTGTTGGAGCATATGTATGTCATGTTTGAAATTCAAGACCATATATATGCCACAAATTGCATATACAACTATGAGAAAGGCACTCATATTCTATTCAATTTAAATTTTTTATAAGTTTAGATTGGATTACAAAACTAATTAATTCAAGACTAAGGCTGAGTCCGGTTACTAATCTTTAGTTATCTCAATTCATCTTTGAAAAATTCCTTGGTTACTGCCCTGAATCCTCGCGGATTATCGAGGAAACTATAATGACCGCAACCCGGAAAACTTACAAGACCGGCATCAGGAATAAGCTTTTCCATAGTCTTAGCATCCGACAATGGTGTGGCTGTGTCATTGTCACCCCACACCAGCAGTGTCGAGGCACTAATATCAGGCATCACTTTCTTAAGGTCTTCGTTAACACATTTACTCATAACGGCCCTCATCATCGGGGAGGAATTCTTATAATCTGCAGATCCTCTGCTTCCCCTAAGTTTCTCAACCAAGTCCTGACCTCTTTTTTGCCCGTATATCAACAACAATATTCTTTTCATTGCCTTGAAGCTATAGACTTTCCAATAATACTTCATGCTTCGTTTAGGCTTTATTCCCGCAGCATCCACAAGCATTATTTTCTTTATCCCTTTATTTGTTCATAGCTCCATCTACATTATCCACTCATC
>CAZXHO010000380.1:0-2342 GCA_964640365.1 uncultured Sangeribacter sp.
TTGCAGAACGTACTATGCTTAACATCATGCAAAGGATGAGTGGAGTTGCCACAATGCCTCACCGTTATCAGAAAGAGCTTGGAGGGCTGCATACGAAGGTTCTCGATACTCGTAAGACCACCCCGGGTATGAGAATTATGGAAAAGGAAGCCGTGAAAATCGGAGGTGGAACCAATCATCGAATCGGTCTATTCGATATGATTCTTATAAAAGATAATCATATTGACTTTGCAGGGGGTATAGAAAAAGCGGTTGAAAGAGCTAAGGAATACTGCAAGAAGCATGGTAAGGAGGATCTTAAAATCGAGGTTGAAGTGAGATCCCTTGATGATATACGTCGAGTACTTGCTATTGGTGGAGTAGACAGAATAATGTTTGATAATTTTACTCCTGAACTGACTAAAGAAGCAGTCAAACTGGTTGACGGTAAGGTTGAGACAGAATCATCAGGAGGTATTACTATAGAAAACTTGAGAAAATATGGTGAGGCAGGAGTTGATTATATTTCTGTCGGAGCACTAACTCATAGTGTAAAAGGTCTTGACATGTCATTCAAAGCATTTTGAATGACATGGAAGAAAAAACAGCCACACTTCGGAATCATGAGTTCGGTAAATTTGCAGAACAAATAGCCGTTGACAATTATATTTCCAAAGGTTATGCAATTCGGGAGAGAAATTGGCGACATGGCTATATAGAAATTGATTTAATAGCCCAGATTGAGAATATCATTGTATTTGTGGAAGTAAAGGCAAGGAGTGGTAAAGATATGTCTGCCATCGATTCAGTAAATCTGAAGAAAATGAAAAGTATGACTCGAGGTGCTGATATTTATCTTAAATCATTAACAGGGGATTATGAGTACAGATATGATATATTTGCTCTGACCGGTGATTTCAATAATTTTGTGACCGAACTTTTAGAAGACGCGTTTATTTCGCCTTTATTCTGAGATTAATCGGTATATTTACCCATAAAAAAAGGATACTGAAGTCAGTATCCTTTTTTATGTTGGGGAATCATTGATTAGATGTTTTCACTTACAGCGGGTGTTTCTACGGGTTCTAAGCTTTCAGAATTATTCTCCTTGATGAAGAATACACAGAAAGAACCGATTATTATGAAGATACCTGCAACCATCATCATCAAATATTCCGGTGCCAGAGAACCGGGCTTGCTCATAAGAGTAAGAATCCAACCACCGGCGAGTGCTGCGATAATCTGGGGCAAACAGATGGTACAGTTGAACAATCCAAGATAAGCTCCGATGTTTCCTCCCTTAAGAGAGTTTGTGAGTATTGTAAACGGCCAAGCAAGCATAGCTGCCCATCCACAACCGATAAGAAGGAAAGCAATGAATAAGACGTATTGGTTACTCATAAACGATAACATAATGAAACCGATACCTGCAAGGAAAAGGCTCAAAGAATAAGAGAACTTGCGACTTCTGAACTTGGGAAGCATAACAGCCCAAACAACTGAACCCAATGCCTGTATGGCATAGAGAAGTCCAACCCAGTTTCCAGCATCATTATATTGAGGAGTTGCAGAATTCAGAACAGTCTTCGTGATATATGAACATTCAGCTGCATTTCCAATTTCAAATGATGAGGCATCTTCAACAGAAAGTTTACCATTCTCACCTGTGGCAACTATAGCAGCTACTGTGAGTTTAAAAGAACCTTGGAGTCTTGAAAGATAATCCACGAGTTGAATATCAGAAACGTTCTCGATTTGTTTACCATTAATTGCCAAAGAAGACACCGCAGGAATCTTCTTTCCGAAGGAAGCTTTTGCGATTCCATCTGCATCCGGAAGGATCGTATGGTCTTTTACAATTGTATCATTGCCATTTATCACTACTAATGAGGCGGGATAGAACGCTCCATCAGCTTTTACGCCCTCTACAAGAGCATTTCCATGACTCACAATCAGCACAGAATCACCAATCAAAAGATTTTTGGCTTCGAATTGCTTGCTTCCATACTTTATACCAACGATGCTTTCTGTGGTAGGGGTATCAAAAGCATTGTGAGCTACTGTGTTGGTGGCGTAGGTCCATAAGAAAAGTAAAGCAAACCAGCAAAAGAATTGCACCAATCCAACTGTCCAGAAAGTAGATGGAGCGTTTTTGAGAAGTTTGATTACACTGGGACTCGGGGCTTTTGAATCAGCAGAGTCTCCTCCGTTATATTTATTATATATTTGTGGCGGCCATTCTTTAATTTTAATTAGCGAATAGATAACACAAATTAAAAGAATGCCGGCACCTATATAAAATGACCAGATTACAGTTGGAGGCACTACTCCGGACGGTGCTGTATTTCTCATTCCTATCCATC
>CAZXHO010000381.1:0-2315 GCA_964640365.1 uncultured Sangeribacter sp.
TCTTAAGCTGGAGAAATCTCTTGGGTTCCATTATCCCGCACTGCTTCATCTTCTGAGGGAAGTTCATGGTGAGACACTTCTGCATGTTTCTCTTCATGATGGCCGTCCTCTTGGCTTGCAGCTATGAAAAGAGTTGAAAGCAATGTGAAAACATATGCCTGGATAAAGCTGACCAAAACATCAAGTGCGAGCATAAAAATGGTGAACAGCACTGAGATGACCACTGATCCTCCAAGCGCAGCCGACCCGAAAGCGGCAAAAATGAAAATCAGAAGTGTTAGCGTGATGACAATCATGTGTCCACCCATCATGTTTGCAAAAAGACGCACACAGAGAGCGGCAGGTTTAGTAAAGATTCCGAAAATCTCTATGAATTGCATTATGGGTAGAGGGAACTTTAACAGCAGAGGAACATCAGGCCAAAAGATCTCCTTCCAATAATGTTTTGAACCTAACACGTTAGTGATGACAAATACTACCACAGCGAGAACCAGAGTGATTGCAATATTACCTGTCAGATTGGCGCCACCCGGGAAAATCACTATCAGTCCTACAAGATTCATCACAAGGATAAAGAAGAAACAAGTCAGCAAAAATGGAGCAAATTTCTTTGCCTTATCCTTTAACGTAGACTTTATGACTCCGGTATAGATGAAATCTATCAGCAGTTCCATAAAGCCCATACCTTTTCTTGGAGCCTTGAATCCTTTTCTCGCATACCATCTTACAACACTCATCACCATAGCTGTTACTATTAATGATGCTATGAAAAGTGCAAGGACATTCTTAGTTATGGAAATATCCAAAGGTTTGTATTCCTTATAATATTGTCCGTCGAACAAAACATACCCATCTACTATGCGGTCTACTCCAAAAGTACCGGTGTTTCCGGTATCTGCTGCCGAGGCCTCAGCAAGTAGTTTCTGATCGCTATCAGATTTTAACGGGAATATCTGAACAACTTTATTTGAATGCTTGCTGTAGTGTGCAAGAACAAAATAATAATCTTTTCCGTCTTTATTGATTTCAACAATCTGAGGTACTGCCTCAGTCTTCATCTTACCGGTCTTAGGATTTTGTTCCTCCTCTAATTTTGTCAGTCTTGCAGACGAAAAACATATCCATTTTCCGTCTTCTGCACGTACAATCACGGGTAGAGGTATGCGGTACACATGACTAAAGGGCACTTCCCAACCATAACCGTCGCCAAGGTGATGGAACATGATCTCCTTGACATTTACTCCTTCCTCTTCCTTATCTCCTGAAGCCTTGGCTATAGCCGGTGAAAAAAGAAGAAGTGCAAGAAGTGTAAGAACCGATATAATTTTTCTTGAGTTCATTCCTTGTTGTATTACCGTTACTGACTACTTATGATCTCAATATACGCACACTGATACTACATTATTATCTACATCCACAAGACCACCCTTGATATCTATGCTGACCTCTTCTCCACCCGGAGTTTTGTAAACAATGTCACCGGACTTTAGTACAGAGATGATGGAGGCATGGTTTTTCAAAACTGTGAAAGAGCCAAGAACTCCGGGAAGTGTTACTGCATCTGCATCTCCTTTGAAAAGAATTTCGCTCGGCGATATGATTTCAAGTGTCATGTCCTGAATATGATTAATAAATAGTCAACAATAATTGGTATTATTTTACTTCTGCAAGAAGTTTCTTTCCTTTTTCGATAGCTTCATCAATGGTTCCCACATTGAGGAATGCCTGCTCGGGATATTCATCCATTTCTCCGGAAAGGATCATCTTGAACCCGCGAATTGTCTCTACAAGAGGCACCATTACACCTGGAAGACCTGTAAACTGTTCTGCAACGAAGAATGGCTGTGAGAGGAATCTTTGCGCCCTTCTTGCACGTGCCACAACAAGTTTATCTTCGTCTGAAAGTTCATCAACACCAAGAATGGCGATAATATCTTGCAGGTCATTATATTTCTGAAGCAACTGTTTTACAGCCTGTGCAGTATTGTAATGTTCTTCACCTATGATGTTCGGATCAAGAATACGTGATGTAGAATCGAGGGGATCGACAGCCGGATAAATACCGAGCTCTGCTATCTTACGGCTCAACACTGTGGTAGCGTCAAGGAAGGTAAAGGTAGTAGCCGGTGCCGGGTCGGTCAAGTCATCGGCAGGCACATAAATGGCCTGTACTGACGTGATACTACCCTGTTTGGTTGATGTGATTCGTTCCTGAAGCATACCCATTTCAGAAGCCAGTGTGGGCTGATAACCTACTGCTGAAGGCATACGGCCAAGAAGTGCTGATACCTCAGAACCTGCCTGAGTGAAACGGA
>CAZXHO010000382.1:0-2310 GCA_964640365.1 uncultured Sangeribacter sp.
GATATTAATGAATCCATTGAGAAATTCGGTGTGACACAAAATGGAGAGATACGTTTCGGTCTCGGAGCTGTAAAAGGTGTTGGAGGAAATGCCGTTAATGCCATTATATCCGAGCGTAAAGAAAACGGACCATTCAAAGATATATATGATTTCGTTGAAAGGGTTAATCTGAGCAGTTGTAACCGTGCTTCTATTGAGAATCTCGGTATGGCGGGCGCCTTTGATAGTCTCGGATATAAGCGTGAGATTTTTGTAGAACCGATGTTCGATACAACTTATACCGACATGCTTGTCAAGTATGGCCAGACAATACAAAACGACAAAAATTCCATGCAAGCAAGTTTATTCGGAGATTTGGAACCGATTGAAACTGCCCGTCCTCCCATACCGCAAGTGACACCTTGGCAAAGGCTGAAACTTCTTGAAGAGGAGAAGAAACTTGTGACTATCTATTTATCTGCTCACCCTCTCGATCCATACTACATGGAATTGACCTATGGGTGTAACTGCCCATGCGGAGAATTCGAGGATAAAAAAATTGCGGGAGCCAAACTCACCATGGGAGGCATGGTGACAGCTTTTACAAGTAGATTTGGAAAAACCGGTAAAGAATACGGTATCCTAACAATCGAAGATATGACAGGCAGTGCGGAATTCATGCTGTTTGGTCGTGCTTTTGAACTCTATCGGAATAAATTCCAGATAGGAGACGCTGTTTATCTGAAAGTTAGTGTAAACCCGGGGCGTTTTAATCCGGACAGGCTTGATATCAATATTGATGAAGTCCACAATCTGGATAATATTCAGGGCAAAATGGCAGACACCATTCTTATAAATTTAGATGACAAATTTTCAACTCAAGATTTTTTTGACAAGCTTCTGTTATTTAATCCTGAGAACCGTCCGGGCAATCTTTATCTAAAAATTTATAATAGAGAAACAGGTCAATATATTAATATCCACTCCAGAAAGAAATTTCCAGTCAATAAAGAAGTTGTTGACTTTCTGGATGAATGGGGCGTTAACTATCAGGTTAAGAGTTCCAATGAATAGAGCTTTCCGAACAGAATTAACGAGACATGTCAATTCCTGAAAATATTTGTGACTTAGTTATTGCTTGTTTCATTAAAAATTTCTACTTTTGGGAATAATTTATATTCTGAAAAACCTAATATTTAGAAAAATGGCTTTAGAATTTACAGATCAGACTGCCCGAGAGGCAATTGAATCCGGTAAACCTGTAGTGATTGATTTCTGGGCAACATGGTGCGGACCTTGCATCAAGCTCGGTCCCGTAGTTGAAGAACTTGCTGAGAAATATGCAGGTCAAGTGACAGTGGGTAAGCTTAATATCGACGACAACGATGAAATAGCAAGTGAAAACCGCGTGCGTAATATTCCTACAGTTCTCTTCTTTAAGGACGGAGAGCTTAAAGAACGCAGTGTAGGACTCGTAAAATTGTCAGATCTTGAGGATAAAATTGCTAAAATTCTTTGATTATCCATCAGCAGCAAAAAATATAGTCCGGGACTGTTTCTCGGACTATATTTTTATCTTGCACTCATATTTTATCTTGTACTCTCACCCTTATTCTAATCCTCCGGCACTCTGCCATACATAATGAAGGTACGTCTGTAATAGTCGGTCGTAACATCGGAAATAATTACTCCTTTCTTCGTGGAGGAATGAACAAACTGATTATTATCTATCATCAATCCTACATGAGAAATATTTTTGGGATCCTTTCCCGTGGCAAAAAACACCAAATCCCCGGGACGCACAGATTCCTTTTTTATTTTCTTACAAAATTCAGCCTGTTTTTTAGAATTTCTCGGCAATTTTACACCTTTTACATCTCGATAAATCTCAAGAACCATACCCGAACAATCAGTACCTTTCCCCTTTACGGAAGAAGCATATTTATAAGGCGTACCAATCCATGACATAGCTTCATCAACAAGTTTCTTCTCCTGGCCCTTCAGTTTCTTTTTTTGTATAGTCACTGTGACGGGAGCATGTTTTTTATCTTTATTCTTTCCTTGCGAAGATTTACAACCCACGGATAAAAATAAAAACAAAAGAGGAAAAATGTAAAAATATAGATGTCTCATTTTTGACATCTTATAATTTAATTTACTACTATTCAACGTATTGCACATTATTTTATAATTTTAATTTTGCAAATATAGCTCAATTTTTCATACTTCTCAAAGAAATTTTACCTTTTTTATAAATTGATTTTTCTTTTTATAAAATTAAATTAAATATACCTGCTCCGAATTACTTAATTTAATTAATGGAAAGATTTT
>CAZXHO010000383.1:0-2309 GCA_964640365.1 uncultured Sangeribacter sp.
AAACATATAACTGATGTGGGCAGCTGCCTGATTACCATCGCATGTCAGGAATTGCTTTGCTTTGCTCATAGTTATTTATTGTTAATTAAATGTTGAGATTTATGTCTGTTTTTACCTTAAGATCACCAAAAACACTTTTTGACAATCTTTTCCAATTGCAAAGATAATTAATTTAGACCATTTTATCAAAATAAAACCCCATGTATTTTAAACACAGGGCATTATGTCACGCAATTATTGCATCAACACCATAACGGGATTATTTTTGCTGTCAAAATGACAGTTTAATAGATCGTTTTTTATTTCAGTGGGGTAATTCTCCTCTTTTCACCTTTCAATTTCTTGCCTGAAGAAGCATTTAATAACGAAGGAACGACGCCTTCTCTGACTGCCACAAGAGAATAATGATCAAAAACATTAATCTTACCTATATCTTCCGGATCAACACAACACTCCTTAACCAAAAATCCCAATATATCCCCTTTTGATACTTTTTCTCTTTTTCCTGCTGAGACATAGAGCGTCATGAATTCTGAACTTACCTTTCCACGCACCGAAGCGTCTAAAGATAATTCATCGTCAAAATTTACGAACTCCTTAACCTCTTCTTCAGGACCTATAAGAAGATAAACATCTCCCTCCTCCTCTACTCGAGCTGTTCTACCGTTACGGTGAGTATAAGCTTCAGGAGTGAGTGGCTGATGGTAATGTATAACCGATGAAACCTTTTCTATGTCCAGTCCGCGTGCAGCAAGATCGGTAGCCACAAGAATCGGTCTGCTGCCATTATTAAATAGGGCTAATGCAGTTTCCCTTTCACGTTGATCGAGTGCTCCATGATAAAGCACTGCGGAAACACCCTTTTTACGCAAAAATTCTGCCACTCTTTCGGCACTTTCCCTATGATTGACAAATATAATACTTTTTTCTACCTTATTGGTGTCATTGATGTTATGAAGCAATGACAGTAGTGAGTCAAGTTTATCTTTTCCGTCAGAATCTACCCTATGGACTTTCATCCTACTTCTCAATCCGGTATTATTGACAAGGAAATCGAGAGTAACCGGGTTATCAAGATTTAGGAATTCGGGGAGCACATCTGCATTTGTAGCGGAAGTCAGGATGTAACGGCTAACGTTCTTCATCCTCTTAACAATCTTTCCCATCTCCTCTTCGAATCCCAATTCGAGAGATTTATCAAATTCATCAAGCACAAGGATTCTTACAGGCAGTAAGTCTACATTTCTTCTCACAGCATGATCGAGAAGTCTACCCGGTGTTGAAACAATGATATCAGGCACAACCTTCAAACTATTCACCTCATCTTCAACACTATGACCACCATACAGAGCAATAACCCTGAAATCGCGCGCAACCTCTCGCATAACTCCGGCAATTTGAACCACGAGTTCGCGCGAAGGAGCAATTACCACACATTGCACTCTGCCTGTTGAAGGTTTCATCAATTTCATCACAGGTAAAGTAAAGGCAAGAGTTTTGCCTGAACCGGTTGGCGAAAGTAATATTATATCTTGTGAATCTGATGCCTTAGCCATCATTTTTTTCTGCATCTCATTAAGCTCCGTGATACCAAGGCGCTCACTGACTGCCGGTAGAAATTCTTTCTCTCTCATATATTTTATAAATTTATTGCACAATTAAAATTCTATTGCCGGGTATAATTACTAACTACTCCCGGTGACTTAAAGGTTAAATTAGTTTTCTTAAGAAATCTACAGGATAACCCTTCTACATTATAACATCCGAATAGAGTAATTGTGCTCAGGAAATCTGTGACCAGTCAACTGTTCTTGCAAAACGGAGTTTCAATTCTTTTCCTACCACACCCAGAGAGGCAGAAGAAATTACAATCGGTTGCCGATCACCGGCCGCCGGGGAAGATGGACTACATCCGGGTGCAAGCAACGAAGGATTCCCCCGCAAAATCGCCAAAGCTGCCTCCCGCGCCCTAGTCAATATCTGTCCATCTCGTGCAAGGTCGGCAACTTTGAGATTGAAAGCCAGTCCGCTTTGCTGGGTGCCTTCCATGTCGCCGGGGCCTCTGATTTTCATATCGGCTTCCGATATCAGAAAACCATCGGTTGTTTCTGTCATTATGGATAGCCGTTTTTTTGTATCCGCAGAAGATTTAGCCTTCCCCATGAGTACACAATAACTTTGGTCAGCTCCTCTTCCTACCCTACCTCTCAATTGATGGAGCTGTGATAGTCCGAAACGTTCTGCATTTTCGATCACCATTACTGAAGCATTGGGGACGTTGACTCCCACTTCAATGACCGTAGTTGCAA
>CAZXHO010000384.1:0-2278 GCA_964640365.1 uncultured Sangeribacter sp.
CCGGAATGTAGGAGTTAACCTCCTTGCCGTTGGTCAAACGCACACGAGCCACTTTACGCATTGCCGAATTAGGCTTCTTAGGTGTTGTTGTGTATACTCGTACACAAACACCACGGCGCTGCGGACAGGAATCCAAGGCAGGCGATTTGCTCTTTTCCTTGAGAGCCACGCGTCCTTTTCTTACTAATTGCTGAATCGTTGGCATTCTTAGTCTCTGAAAATTTTGATTTTTGTTAAATATAACTTGTTTCTGTCGATTGCAAGCCTAAATCATTACACGCACCTAATACCCACCAACTACCTGCCAATGAGACATTTAGCTGACTATGTTATGACTTAGACTCCAAAAACTTTGCAAAGATAATGAAAATTAGCCTATTACACAAACTTCATCAATCTTTTTTATTCAAAAAATTATTTATTTAACATTACTTTGCTCTCATTCCTATTTTCTCATATTTTTTATCACTTTACTAAAACTTCCTTAAACCGTACTTTAGGCTTCTTCACAAAATACCATTTATCACTTCTACCTCCCCCCATAGCGTCTCTTAATTTTCTCTCACTCTCTTTTCTATTTTTCTTCCCATAGTTTCCCTAAAAAAATATATTCCTTCAAATTTTTAAAGCTCAGTTTCTTGGATAAAATATTCAAAAATTATTATTTTTGCACATAATTCCTCAGTGTGCGCAACAAACATAGTGCTTGTACACGCCTCTCTTTTAGCCTAAAACACTGAAAGACAACAAATTCTTCATTACTCACCTTGTTTTAGCTACATGATCAATCTTAGCTAACTTGGCATAAAACGTGATGAAGCGGAATTATTAATTCCCAATTATCTACTTCAGTCAAATTCATGGATACAAGAATTTTCTTATTCGATACAACTGAACACCATGAGAACCTTCTCCCGCTCAGTTTTACGAGACCTATAGCCGATTTCAGAATCGGAATACTAACCATCCGACAAAAATGGGAAAGAAGACTCCCGGGAAATTACCATTATATTCCGGTAGATTATCTGAAGGAAAAATTCGGTGCAATTCCATCACCGGATGAGAATGCGCTTTTTATAGATGCAACTATCCTGCCCGATCCGAAATTAATTGAAGAAATAAAGACGCTGGATGATGGTGAAGCAATCTTAGATGGTGATGAACCTGTAGTATTAAAAGGAGAATACCGAAAACTTAGGGATAGAAGCTATACTACCAAGGTGGCTGCCCATGGCATTCGGAGAATAAAATACACTTTCGACGTATTCCTGAAAAATGCCGAAGAGATTACTAACGACTACCATCTTCTAACCGATTCAAGAACTTCATACCCTATCGATGGGTCAAATACCATCATTGGCGACCTCACCGATTCTGAAGGAAGGCAAATGCTCTTTTTAGAAGAGGGTGCGAATGTTGTTGCTGCCACACTTAATCTGAAGGATGGCCCAATTTATATCGGCAAGAATGCTGAAATCATGGAGGGAAGCACTGTGAGGGGTCCCCTTGCACTTTGCAACGATGCCAAGATCAGAATGAATTCTAAAATTTACGGAAGTTGCACATTCGGTCCCTATTGCAAGGTAGGCGGAGAGATTGACAATTCAGTTATCTTTGGATTCAGCAACAAGGCACACGACGGATACCTCGGCAATGCAGTAATCGGCGAATGGTGTAACATTGGCGCAGGGGTAAATGCATCAAATCTTAAAAACGATTATTCAAAAATACGGGTCTGGAACTATCATACCCACACTTTTATGCGCACCGACCTTCAGTTCTGCGGACCAATCATTGGCGATCACACAAAAATAGGTGTGAACTGTATGCTTAATACCGCCACTGTACTTGGCGTAGGAGTAAACATTCACGGTTCGGGGTTCCCACGAGTTTTTGTCCCAAGCTTTAGCGAGGGAAGCCCCGTGACAGGCTTTACAAATGTTTCAGTGAAAAAATTCCTTCAGATAGCAGAGCGTGTATTGATAAGACGGGATATCATTTTAAATGACACCGACCGAAAGATATATGAAAAGATTTATGACGTCGCATTAAAATTCAAAATTTAAAAGTCAATATACGCGCTCTCTTCTAAGTCCAAATTTAAGATACTGGAAGTTCACTCTACATTCAGCGATCATTGTAACACACTCCACAATATACCCTGTGCTTAGTTCCCGATGCCTCTTCTATATCGAGACACAACACAGGGTTAATTATTTTCATCCATAATGAAATCCAGAAAACATATACTATCTAAACCCCAAATTTACATACCACT
>CAZXHO010000385.1:0-2244 GCA_964640365.1 uncultured Sangeribacter sp.
AAGGAGCCCGAAAACTTCTTGATCTTCTTGGTCTTGCAGCGCGTGTTGACCATAAGCCCGCCCAACTTTCGGGAGGTGAAAAACAGCGGACAGCTATTGCGCGTGCACTCATCAATAAGCCCCGCATTATCTTTGCCGACGAACCTACCGGCAATCTGGATTCACACAACAGGAATGAGATTCAAGATATTATCTCAGATTTACGTCACTCGATCAATCAGACATTCGTAATAGTAACACATGACTCAGGAATGGCTTCCATTGCTGACAGGATTGTCAATATGGCAGATGGCAGCATTACAGGCGAGACTATTGCGGAAATTAAAAATTTTGTTTAATTTCGCATTGAGATTAACAATAAAATAAATTCATTATCTACAAGTATGGCAACTCCTGAAAACAACAAAAATCAGCTGCAGATTCAGCTCCGTCCCGAAATGGCAGACGGCAAATATAGCAACCTTGCTATGATCGGACACGGACCGAACGAATTCCTCATTGATTTTATCTTTGCTGCTCCCGGAATGCCGCAGGCTCCGGTAGTGAGCCGTGTAATCATGAGCCCTGAAAATGCAAAACAGCTCATGTATGCCCTCACTGACAACGTGAAAAAATATGAGGCCCAGTTCGGAGAAATTCAGCCAAGGGGAGGAAAAAACAATATCATAGGTAATAATTGATATGGATAACAACCTTAGCCTCTATAATTCGCTCTCCCGCATGAAACAACCCTTCAAACCCCTTCACGAAGGGCATGTAGGAATGTATGTATGCGGGCCGACTGTATATGGAGATGCTCATCTTGGACATGCGCGCCCTGCCATCACATTCGATGTCCTTTTCCGCTATCTTCGCCATTTGGGGTATAAGGTAAGATACGTGCGCAACATTACCGATGTAGGACATCTGGAACACGATGCCGACTCAGGAGAAGATAAGATTGCAAAAAAAGCAAGATTGGAACAACTTGAGCCGATGGAGGTGGTGCAGCTTTACCTAAACAGGTACCACCATGACATGGAAGCCCTCAACGTGCTTCCTCCAAGCATCGAGCCTCATGCCTCAGGTCATATCATCGAGCAGATAGAATACGTCAAGAAGATTCTTGATGCCGGATATGCTTATGAAAGTAACGGTTCTGTATATTTCGATGTAGAAAAATATAACCGCGACCACCATTATGGCAAGCTCTCCGGTAGAAATATCGATGATCTTCTCTCAACCACGCGTACTCTCGACGGGCAGGAAGAAAAAAGAAATCCCCTCGATTTTGCTTTGTGGAAAAAAGCTTCGCCCGAACACATAATGCACTGGCCTTCCCCATGGAGCGAAGGTTTCCCCGGCTGGCATCTTGAATGTTCCACTATGGGTGAAAAATATTTGGGAGAAAATTTCGATATCCACGGTGGAGGTCTTGACTTATTGTTCCCTCACCATGAATGTGAAATTGCCCAAAGTGCCGCTGCTCAGGGTCACGAGGCTGTGAAATATTGGGTTCACAACAATATGATCACCATCAACGGACAAAAAATGGGTAAGAGTTATAACAATTTCATAACTCTTGAACAATTCTTTGATGGCAGTCACCCGCTTCTTGAAAAGGCGTATTCACCTATGGTGATACGCTTCTTCATTCTTCAGGCGCAATACCGCTCTACCGTTGACTTCTCAAACGCAGCTCTTCAGGCAGCTGAAAAAGCTTTACAGAAAATAACAGAAGGTTATCGCCGTCTACAGAATCTTCTCCCGTCTGAGAAATCATCCGTAGAGGTGCCCGATTTCCTAACTGCTTGCTACGAAGCCATGGATGACGACCTCAACACTCCTCAAGTGTTGGCTCAGCTTTTCGAAGCTTGCAAAATCATTAATTCAGCTTCAAACGGTTCTGTAAAATTATCTCAGGAAGACATTTCTAAGCTTCGCCATTTGTTCGATGTATTCCTTATTGAATTACTCGGCGTAAGAATAGGAAATGAGAATGAAGGAGACGGAGCATCGAAAGCATTCGAAGGTGCGGTAGACCTACTGATGGATATTAGAAAGAATGCAAAAGCTCAGAAAGACTGGGCTACCTCCGACCTGATAAGGGATAAACTTGCTTCCCTCGGATTTAACATCAAAGATACAAAGAATGGTGTTGAATGGAGTGTGAATAAACAATAATAGCCTGTAACAGAACAAATACTATTCTGTTTTCAGCAATGATTCGGTCTAAAATAGAACTGCGGCAGGAAGATTAAACCT
>CAZXHO010000386.1:0-2237 GCA_964640365.1 uncultured Sangeribacter sp.
ACTATAAATCAGTGTACCAATAACGTCGGCGGGAAGAAGGTCGGGAGTGAACTGAATACGGCTGTATTTAGCATCCACAAGTCCGGCAAGTGTCTTGATTGCCAAAGTCTTGGCAAGACCCGGAACACCTTCGAGAAGCACATGCCCATTGCAAAGAAGGGCAATGAGCAATGAGTCTACTAAATGTTTCTGGCCAACAATGCGACGGTCCATACCGCTGCGAATCATACTCAGGAAGCTGCTTTTGGATG
This sequence comes from uncultured Sangeribacter sp., assembly GCA_964640365.1. Classification (GTDB taxonomy): domain Bacteria; phylum Bacteroidota; class Bacteroidia; order Bacteroidales; family Muribaculaceae; genus Lepagella. Next base: position 252 of record CAZXHO010000386.1, read on the forward strand.
CTATCAGATCATTTAATTCTCTGATATTCACTGTCTCATTCATATATTGCTTTTATAATTTTTGTTTCAGTGGTGTTGTAAAATATTTTGAGTGCAAAAATAGTACTTCTTGAATTAATATATTCAATTCTCTTTGTTAAATAATCTTCAACTGATTTAAACCTTATTAAATCGGCCTTGACATGTCTGTTTTCACGCTTCGGAAGCCCCTTCTTTGCCGGTTGAAGCCGCATTTTCGAAGGCATTCCACCCCTGTGCGCGGATAGGAATTTCAGCACCGTCGCGAGTTACCATTGCACATCCGAGTTCCGGCTTGGTGATGTATCCGATCATATTCACTCCTTGCATCCTTTCGATCTTTTCGTGATCTGTGATAGGAACAGTGAAAAGAAGTTCATAATCTTCACCTCCATTCATCGCTGCCGTTACAAGATTCATATTGAATTCCTCTGCCATCAATGCAGTCTGATAGTCAATAGGAATCTTATCTTCATAAACTCGGCAACCGGTCGAAGATTCTTTACAAATGTGCAACAGTTCTGAAGACAGTCCGTCGCTTATGTCCATCATTGACGTAGGTTTGATGCCCTCTTTTTTCAGAGCTTCGATTATATCTTTTCTTGCCTCCGGTTTTAACTGACGCTCAAGAATGTATTCTTTTCCTGCAAAATCGGGCTGAAAATCTTTCTGGCCGGCACCTATGCGGTTTTCTCGCTCAAGCAATTGCAGTCCCATGAATGCAGCGCCAAGATCTCCACTCACGCAGATTATGTCTGTCGGCTTTGCACCTGACCTTCTTACAACATCTCCTGCATCTGCTACCCCCAAGCATGTGATACTGATAACCAAGCCGGTGACGGATGCACTTGTATCTCCGCCTACCAAATCGACGCCATAAAGCTCACAAGCCAGTTTAATGCCGGAATAGAGGGCCTCGATGTGTTCCACTGTAAATCTACTCGACACACCGATGCTCACGGTAATCTGCTTGGGAGTGCCGTTCATGGCATAAATATCGCTGAAGTTAACGATAGCCGATTTATACCCCAAGTGTTTTAGGGGTACGTAACGCAAGTCAAAGTGTATGCCTTCGAGCAATAGATCGGTGGTGACAAGCACATCTTTATCTCCAAACGACATGATGGCTGCGTCATCTCCTACTCCTAATTTGGTCTCAGCATTTTTTATAGGGAAATCCTTGGTGAGCTTATCTATCAATCCGAATTCACCAAGTGTTGAAATTTCAGTCTGGTTGTTTTCCATAATGCAAAAGATTTTTTATTCCGGGAAGATCCTGTACAATAACAGATATTTCAATCGAGAATCTTCTAATATTTTAGATAATATCGCCGACGCCTAAGTCAAGCTATTCTTACTTTTATCAACATTTTCGCCGGATATTTATCAGGAAATATCCGGCGTATAGTTAAGATGTTGTTACATCCTTTCAAGCATCTCTTTGATAATATGAGTCATAACGGGCTGTGCCTTCACAGCAGCTTTCTGCACCTCTTCGTGTGTTGGCACTTCCTTAATATCTTTTCCTCCAAGATCAGTAATTACAGAAACTCCGAATACTGTCATTCCTGCATGATTGGCTACAATTACTTCGGGCACTGTGGACATTCCAACGGCATCACCGCCTATGATGCGGAAATATCCATATTCTGCCGGAGTTTCGAAAGTTGGACCCGGAGTTCCCACATACACACCATGCATTAGGCGGATGCCGTCTTCATGTGCTATATCGTCAGCCATCTGAATAAGGCCATGACTGTAAGCCTCTGTCATTGCCGGGAAACGTGGACCAAGTTCTTCATAGTTCTTTCCGCGTAGAGGGTTTTCAGGGAATAAATTTATATGATCGGTAATAATCATGACATCACCAACCTGAAATTCCTTATTCATGCCTCCGGCTGCATTGCTAACGAAAAGTGTTTCCACTCCAAGTTGCTGCATGACTCTCACAGGGAAAGTCACCTGTTT
>CAZXHO010000387.1:0-2236 GCA_964640365.1 uncultured Sangeribacter sp.
TGCGGGCATGTTTGCCGGATTTATTTGTATAATCGGAGTTTCAATCATTGCTGCTCCCGGTGTACCCGGAGGAGCCATAATGGCATCGCTCGGACTTTTAGCTTCCATGTTACACTTCACAGAGGCTGACCAGGCTCTGATGATTGCTCTTTATATAGCAATGGATAGTTTCGGAACTGCTTGCAATGTTACAGGTGACGGATTTATAGCTCTCATCATCAATAAGTGTTTCTCTTATAAAAAGACTCCCTCACCCGATCCACTTGCCTGAACAGGATGTTAAACTAATCGCTTAAACCTGAGAAACCATAATAAAAATCGGGAATTCCTCAAATGGGGAATTCCCAATTTTTATTATCTAAACTTCACCTCTTAAGGTGAGAATTAACAGATTATTTCAAAACACCAAGTTTTTTACCAACTTTAATGAAAGCAGCAATAGCTTTGTCAAGCTGTTCGCGAGTATGACCTGCAGAAAGCTGTACGCGGATACGAGCCTGTCCTTTCGGCACTACCGGATAATAGAAACCTGTCACAAATATTCCCTCCTTCTGCATCTCAGCTGCGAAATCTTGCGACAATTTAGCATCATAAAGCATCACTGCACAGATGGCACTCTGAGTAGGTTTAATATCGAACCCTGCCTCAAGCATTTTGTCACGGAAATAGTTTACATTCTCTACGAGCTTATCATGAAGTTCATTGCTCTCCTTAAGCATCTTGAGCATTTCAAGACTTGCGCCTACGATGGAAGGTGCAACAGAGTTAGAGAAAAGATATGGACGAGAGCGCTGACGGAGCATATCAATTATTTCCTTCTTGCCCGTTGTAAATCCACCCATAGCGCCACCGAATGCCTTACCGAGAGTGCCGGTGAAAATATCAATCTTGCCATAGCAGTCATATTGTTCGGCCACTCCATGCCCGGTCTTTCCTACAACACCGGCAGAGTGACTTTCATCAACCATTACGAGAGCACCGTATTTTTCAGCGAGTTCACAAATTTTATCCATAGGAGCTACATTACCGTCCATAGAGAAAACGCCATCTGTTGCAATAATCTTAAAGCGGCAGTCTTTAGCTTCCTGTAGACAACGTTCCAGATCTTCCATATCGGCATTCTTATATCTGAAACGCTTAGCTTTACATAGACGTACACCGTCGATAATTGAAGCATGGTTCAAAGAGTCGCTGATTATAGCGTCTTCTTCCGTGAACAAAGGTTCAAAGAGACCACCGTTAGCATCAAAACATGCAGCGTAGAGTATCGTATCTTCGGTCTTGAAATAATCGCTGATAGCTTTTTCAAGTTCTTTGTGAAGATCCTGAGTTCCGCAAATAAAACGAACGGATGACATGCCATATCCTCTTTCATCCATAGTCTTCTTGGCAGCCTCGATAAGGCGGCTGTTGTCAGCGAGTCCGAGGTAATTGTTGGCACAGAAATTGAGCACTTCTCCGTCTGTGTTTGCAACTTCTATTTCTGAACTCTGTGGAGTCGTGATGATACGCTCGTTTTTGTAAAGGCCGGCATCCTTGATGTCTTGCAGCTCTTTGGCGAGATGCTCCTGAAATTTACCGTACATGATAGTCAAGATTTATGGTTAAGTCTTTGCTAATTTGTCACTTTACCATCAGTGATGATGAGATGATAAAAATAGCATTAAAAAATTTTATTCAAAGTTAATTATTTTTTGGATATTACGTATTATCTTTGCATAAAATTTTAAAATACTCTCCTTAATAATTCTAACCATAGTAGAACTCACCTTAATCATCAACGAGGTAATGAAGAATATTCTTATTATTGGTGCAACCGGACAAATAGGCTCCGAGCTTACCATGAAACTCAGGTCATTGTATCCTGAAGGTAATGTAGTTGCCGGTTACATTCCGGGTGCTGAACCCAAAGGAGCGCTTCTTGAAAGTGGTCCGTCAGAAGTAGTCGATATCACCAATCCGGCACAGATTGCTGAAGCTGTCGACAAATACAAAGTAGATACCATCTATAATCTTGCAGCCCTCTTAAGCGCTGTTGCAGAGGCAAAACCTCAACTTGCATGGAAGATAGGTATGGGTGGTCTCTACAATACTCTGGAAGTGGCACGAGAGAAAGGTTGTGCTGTCTTCACTCCAAGCTCTATCGGGTCGTTTGGTCCGTCAACACCTCACATTAAAACTCCGCAGGACACTGTTCAACGTCCGGAGACTATCTATGGAGTGACTAAAGTCTCGG
>CAZXHO010000388.1:0-2233 GCA_964640365.1 uncultured Sangeribacter sp.
TAACAGCTCCGATTGATGAAAAATTTTTCGCAAAACTCAAAGCTGACGGTATTTCCTCCCGCGATCTAAAAAAATATGCCGGCCTTCCTTTGGACACTGATCTCTTCCACAGAATGGCTATTGATTTTTCTCACGCCATTATCGTAAATGATCCGGAAGTTTCTCCTGAACTGATGGAATATATAAAATCCACCGGCAAGCCATTCATCACCCACGAACAACTCGAAAGTGGATCGGATGCATATGCCGAATTTTATAAGTCTCTCTGACTTTAAACAATTCTGAAAATCTTTATGAACTTCACTTCTTTTTTCAGGAATGATTTTTTCACATTCAGGCTTACTATCCCCGCAACAGTGCTCGCTTTTGCGGCTTTAGGAGTAGCTTGTAATGATGATTCAAGTAAAATTGGCTCTTCTCTAACCCAAGATGAAGTGTCTATTTCTATTGACACCCTGAAGTTTGATCTCGGTGCTGAGCCGATTGAAAACTCAAATTTTGATTCCAGAACCGGTAATCTTTTGATTGGAAATATAGATGTGCCGGAATATGGGAAACTGAATTGTTCTTTTGTGACGCGCATGATGTGCTCCACAAACTTGAATCTTCCGGATTCTCTTCTTGATCCTTCACGTGTCGATTCCTGTAAGTTTGTGATGTATGTTAAAAGAGGTGAACTCACAGGAGATTCCCTCGCACCCCAAAAAGTTTCTGTCTATGGGCTAACACGCCAACTCCCGGACGGAATCACCAACACTTTCAATCCGGAAGGATATTATAATCCCTCTGATAGGCTTGGGACTGCCAGCTTTACTACCTCCCTTGCCGGAGCCATTGACACTACGTTCCATAACACAAGTAATAATGTGCTTCGTATAATAGTGCCAATGCCAAAGGAAATGGGTGCTAAAATTTTCAGGGAGTATAAAGAAACTCCGGAAATCTTCCAATGGCCCGGTACATTCGCTAAAGAGTATCCCGGATACTTTGTTGAGACATCATTTGGCAAAGGATGTGTGGCAAATATCGCCCAAATATACATGATGGTATATTTCAACTATAAGAGAACCACTACATCGGTTGTTAATGGAGAAAGTGTAACAAAATTAGATACTATATCTAATTATGTGACTCCCTTCACCAATTCTCCGGAGGTGCTGAGTAGTAATAATATCTCTTATAAGGTGTCTGACTATATTCAAGGATTGATAGACAGCGGTGAAACCATCATCACTACTCCGGGTGGTTATAATGCTAAAATCAAATTTCCTGCAGAAGAACTGATAAGGCATTATAAGAAAGAAGAACATAACCTGTCAATTATCGGTGACCTGACTCTAAGTATTCCGGCGGAAGAAATCGAAAATAATTTTAATATCGGGACGGCTCCAACTTTGATGATGATCAAGACTTCAGAACTTGATAATTTTTTCAACCAGAATAAGGTTCCTGACGGTAAAACATCTTTCTCTGCTGAGTATGATTCAGTCAACAAACGATATAAGTTTACATCAATGCGAAACTACATTATCGAATTGTTGAATAAATCTACTATTACTGAAGAAGATGTTGAGTTCACAATTCTTCCTATCAGTCTCAGTACAGAAACAGTGACTAATTACGGAGGATCTGCCACTGTGTATGTCACGAAATGTACTCCATATACAATAAAGCCAACTTTAACCTGGCTCAAAACTGATGACGCTTCGATTGTCTTCACGTTCTCGTCTCAGATAATAGACTGAAAAAGCAATAATTGTGCCTGCTACATAATCATGTGACAGGCACAAATTATTTTTTTACAAACTAAATGAATATCATGAATCTGCTAATTACACTTTTCAGTTTAATTTCTTTTCTTACCGGTGCAGATACTATCGGTTGTTCTCAAAAAGCAGAATTATTATTTGTAGGGGATGCAATGCAACATCAGGCTCAACTCGACCGGGCTAAGGAACTTGGAGGCGGTAAAAGCTATGATTATTCAGATTGCTTTACCCTTATAGCGCCAACGGTTTTGAGTGCAGACTACGCTGTATGCAATCTTGAGGTACCTCTAGGCGGAGGACCTGATTATACGGGTTATCCCTGTTTCAGTGCACCTGACTCTTACGCAGAAGCTCTGAGAGATGCAGGATTTGATATGATGCTTACTGCTAATAATCATTGCCTCGACAGAAGAGATAAAGCTGCGAGAAGGACACTCAAGGCTCTTGACAGATTGGGGGTGGAT
>CAZXHO010000389.1:0-2231 GCA_964640365.1 uncultured Sangeribacter sp.
GCAGGATAAGTCAGGAGACCTGCCATAACAACATATAGTTTTGTAGTTTTCGGGTAATATTACCACAAAACAGCCGTTTGCCTCCCCTACTTTATTCGGTGTGTAAATAAGGTTTACTGTGCTATATTGCCTCAATATTAACTCTCACAGTGAACCTGTATAATGAGGCAACGTTTCCTGATACTTTTGATATTTTTAAGCCACTTGTTTTTACAGGCGGCTACTCCTATATACTTATTATCGGGAAAAATTACCGATAATACTGGTCAAGCTGTTCCCTATTCCACTATTAAACTTATTAATACAAAAAATGTAGTTGTCTCTGAGGAAGATGGTACATTTCAAATGAAACTCCCGATAGGTAATTATAAAGGGAGTGTCTCGGCTATTGGTTTTAAACCAGGCTTTTTTGAAATTAAGCTCAATGGTGATACATTAATCAATATAAATTTACAAGAAGACGCAGTATTACTTAAAGAAGTGTCAATTTATGGAAAAAGCTCTTCTAAAATACTGGAAGAAGGCGCTTTCTCTGTAAATGCTATAGAGATCACGCCTCAACTTAATAAAATGATAACAATCAATGATATAGTTGATCGCACAGCCGGAATAAAAGTCCGTAAAGAAGGGGGTGCCGGTTCAGATTTTGACTTAACCATCAACGGAATGTCCGGAAATTCCATACGTTATTTCATTGACGGAGTACCCTTAGAAAGCAAAGGGTCAGGATTAACACTTGATAATGTTCCTCTCAACATAGTTGAACGTGTAGAACTCTATAAAGGTGTTGTGCCCTCATATCTCAGTTCAGATGCTCTCGGAGGTGCTGTTAATATCATAACTAAAAAGAAGAGGAAAAATTATCTTGAAGCTTCTTACGGAATAGGATCCTTTTGTACGCATAATGGTGATCTCACAGGTCAATACTACATACCTGGAACTGTAATAGCAATCAGACCAACCTTTAGTATAAATTACTCAAAAAATAACTACGTTATGAAAGGCGTAGAGGTGTGGAGTGAGGAAGAGGACAAGTATATTTTCACAAACAAACGTCGCTTTCATGATGACTACTTGTCTATTTTCGGAGAATTAGAAATAGGAGTAAACAATGTGAAGTGGGCTGATCAATTTTTTGTCGGTATCTCTTATAATAAAGTGGATAAGGATATCCATACGGGAGCCATGCAAAACAAGGTATATGGTGAGGCAAGCAAACACTCTCATTCATTAAATATATCTGCAAGATATAACAAGCGTTGGAATAAACTTTCAACACGTTTTAATCTTTCTCATACTTGGGATCACAGTGAGACCGTGGACACTGCCTACCGTAAATATTCTTGGGATGGTACTTGGATGCCCTCTTCAGGTAATGAGCTGAATAATAAAGCTAAAACTATTAGGGTTTACAAACGTCCATTGACAATATTCACTGCAGGAGTGGATTATTTGCTTAACGAATATCACACGTTTGGACTTAATTATATGCTAAACTACAGGGGTAATTATCGTTATGATGAGGCTGATAAGTTTTTTGAACCCTCAAATGATGTGGTAACCAAACATATATTATCGGCAATATACTCACAATCATTTTTTGATCAGAAATGGCAAACTTCCTATTTTGTAAAGGATTATATCAACTCACTTACTATTAGACAAACAGACAACTTTACCATCACCGGTTCAGACAAAATTGATACAGACGCAACCAAGAGTTATTGTGGGGCAGGTATAGGAAGCCGATATGCTATTTTTGAGTCTTTGGCTGTGAAGGCTTCCTATGAGCATAGCATACGTCTACCACTTTCCCGAGAGTTGCTTGGCAATGGCACTACTGTGTATCCCAATCTCGCACTCAGCCCTGAGAAGAGCAATAACTACAATATAGGATTATTTGGAACTTGGATGTCGGTAAATGGATTGCATCAACTTAACTACGAAACAAATGGATTTATTCGTCACGTTCAAAATTATATTCGTGCAACTGTATCGGAACGGGAAGGAATGATGCAATATGTCAATGAACCGGCTATTGACATAAAAGGATTTGATTTCGCTGTATCATATTTTTGGGCTAACAAGCTTCAAATTTCTCTAAATGGAAGTTGGAACGATGCCCGAAATCTTAGAAAATTTAAGACTGACGGCAATCTTTCCGCTACATACAAGAACAGAGTTCCCAATAAACCTTGGATGTTTGGTAACGTTGAGGCAACCTACACATT
>CAZXHO010000390.1:0-2217 GCA_964640365.1 uncultured Sangeribacter sp.
CCTTGAGGGCAGAGCCTGTGGAGTCGTCACGGTTGACCTCGTAGAGCAGATTATGAGCTTGCTTGCAAGGGTCTTGGATTCGAGGATTGGCTTACAAATCCTGATTTCAATACTGCTGATGCTCGCGATAAACACAAACAGGAAATTTATAAGAGAATCGGTGAATGGTGTGCAGATAAGACTAAATTTGAGGTAGTTGAAATACTTAGTAAGTATGGTGTGCCCGTTGGTCCGGTACTTTCAACTAAGGAAATTATGACCGATGATTCTCTCTATGACGGTAATACTCTCGTTAAGATCAATCAGGGTGGCGAAATCGGTGAATTCGTAACTGTAGGATGCCCCTTCACTATGAGCAACTTCCAGCCTACTTACGGTCCTTGTCCTTCACTTGGTGGCAATACCGATGAAATTCTTAAGGGACTCGGATATACTGAAGACCAGATTGAAAGCTTTGCTAAGAATGGCACAACACATCCTGTTGACGGTCATATGTAATAAATATCATCGGAACGGAACTCAATGTTCCGTTCCAATCTTTTAACCCTATTCAATTATATTATAAAAATAAAATGGCAACAGATACTCAAAATAATAACTCTTGTGACTGTCAGCAGAAACAGGCACCTAAATTTCCGGAACAAGTTACCGGTATGTATATTCTTGCTCGTGCGTTGAAGAATGTCGGAATAGAAAACGTATATGGTCTCGTAGGTATTCCTATTACAGAAGCAGCTTACCTTGTACAAGGTCAGGGAATCCGTTTTGTAGGTTTCCGTCATGAGCAGCAGGCCGGTATGGCTGCAGCTACCGAAGGTTTCCTTACAGGAAAACCGGGTATCCTTATGACGGTTTCTTCCCTTGGCTTCTTGAATGGTCTTACAGCTACAGCCAATGCTACAGTTAACTGTTATCCTATGATACAGATTTCTGGAGCAAGCGATCCTACTATGGTAGACATGAACATGGGTACTTACGAACAGCTCGACCAATACAACACAGCTAAACCTCTTGTAAAAGCCGCATTCCGTTGCAGTCATGCTTCAGATATACCTGCTGCTGTTTACCGTGCTTACCGTGCTGCTGTTTCCGGTCGTCCCGGAGGTGTATATATCGACATGACAACTCCCGCTCTCGGTGAGATCATGAACCGTGAAGATGCTGAGAAATTGTTCTATACTCCGGTAGATGTTTATTCACCGGTTGCTCCTAACCAACAGTCGGTAGAAAGGGCTGGCGAGATTCTTACTTCTGCAAAACGACCGGCAATTCTACTCGGAAAGGGTGCCGCTTATGCAAAGATCGATGATAAGATTAAAGAACTTGTAGAGAAATATAACATTCCTTACTTGCCGATGTCAATGGCTAAGGGTCTGCTTCCGGATGATGGTCCGCTCAGTGCACTATCTTGCCGTCCAACAATTATGGAGAAATCAGATGTTGTGCTTGTAGCCGGCGCTCGTCTTAACTGGATGCTCTCCTTCGGCAAAGGCAAATGGAATCCCGATATGAAGTTTATTCAGCTTGACGTAGATCCCGAAGAGATGGATGTCAACGTGCCGATAGCTGCTCCTGTTGTTGGAGATATGAATCTCGCAATGGACGCTATCCTCAAGGCTATGGAAGGAAAGAAGATGTCAGCCGACAGCGACTGGGTAACTTCACTTCAGGCTGAAGCTAAAGAGAAGAATGCCAAATTCGCTCAGAGGCTTGAAGAGACCAAGAATCTAATGCCAATGCACCATTGGACTGCTCTTGGTGTTATCAAACCTATTCTTGAATCAAATCCAGACGTAATATTGATTAACGAGGGTGCCAATACTCTTGATGATACCCGCGATGCAATCAATATGTCGTTGCCTCGCCATCGCGTAGACTGTGCTACTTGGGCTATCATGGGCATGGGAATGGGCTCTACCGTAGGTGCCGCTGTTGCAACAGGTAAATCCGTAGTAGCAATCGAAGGTGACTCTGCATTCGGATTCTCCGGGATGGACTTCTCTACTATCTGCCGTTTCAAGCTTCCTGTCACTGTAGTTATTTTCAATAACGGTGGTATTTACAATGGTGTGGGTGAACCTATGGATAAAACAACTGATCCGGCTCCTACTACTCTTGATATACATGCACGCTATGATAAGCTCGGCGAAGCATTCGGTGCAACCACATATTATGTTCAGACTCCCGAAGAACTTTCAAAGGCACTGACCGAATCAA
>CAZXHO010000391.1:0-2200 GCA_964640365.1 uncultured Sangeribacter sp.
CCCGTGCCAAGGCAATGAACTTGAATTCTATAGCCGGCTCCATTGCCTCGATCGATTGGCTTTCAGGTAGGGCATCTATAAAAGCTATTAGTTAATAAGGCTCAACAGCTAAGATCTGATGTAATTTAGATTCTGATAGAGGAAAATCAAAGGTCAAACTAACATTTAGAAAAAACAATAAACAACTTTACTTTGCCGAAACAATATTTAGAGTTAAATTTGCGGTTGAATAATAGTTTGGGTGCGCACCGGGCAATTTGGTGCTGTTTATCCCAATTCTAATATTATTTCCTTAAGTTATGAAAATAAGTACCTTCAGCAGACATTTCTCCCTTATTTCATTATTTATTGTAATATTAGCAGGATGCATCAAGAATGATCTACCTTATCCAAGCGTCCAGCAAAATATTACTTCCATAGCAGCTAATGGACAGTCAAAAGCTGCGCTTATTGATTCGGCAAAATTTACGGTAACAATATATCTTGAAGAAGCCACTGATATTTCGAAAGTAACTTTCCGTGATTTTAAGATTACTCCCGGTGGTACGGCTGATCCTGATCTTCTTGATGGTACGTATAATCTCTCCACTCCGCTTGTAGTAAACTTAACGCGCTATCAAACATATCAATGGCTTATTCGTGCCGAGCAGAATATCGAGCGTTATTTCACAATAGACGGGCAGATTGGAGAAACCACAATTGATGCTGTAGGGAGAAGAATTATTGTAAATGTGCCTGAAAATGTTAACTTGTCAAAATTGAGGGTAACTTCAATAAAATTAGGACCCGCAGGAATTACTACAATATCTCCCGATATAACAGTCGGAGAATACGACTTTTCGCGACCGGTGAGGGTAGATGTTACTGTTCACGGAGAAACTGACGAATGGACAATCTATGTTGAAAAATCAGAACTCTTGGTTTCTACAGAAAATGTAGATGCATGGAGTGAAGTTGTGTGGGCTTACGGCAGTTGTCCTTCCGACATGAAAGGCGGTTTCCAATACCGTAAGAGCAGCGAAACAGAGTGGCATAATGTTCCGACTGATCTTGTCACTCAGGTGGAAGGTGCATTCTCTTGCTATATCCCTCATCTTGAACCATTGACAGAATATGTAGTGAGAGCAATTTCCGGATCAGACATAGGTAACGAAGTTAAAGTTACCACTGAAGGTACGGCTCTGATCCCTGATGGCGATTTTGATCAATGGTGGCTTAAAAACGGTAAAATTTGGTGTCCTTGGAATGAGAATGGAGAGCAGTATTGGGATACAGGTAACACCGGCGCTGCCACACTTGGGCAAAGTAATGTTGTGCCGACTGATCATACACCTACGGGAAGTGGTCAGGCTGCGGAGCTGAATACCAAATTTGTGGGTATTGGTATAATAGGTAAACTTGCAGCAGGTTCAATTTATACAGGTAGTTTCCAGAAAGTAGACGGCACGAACGGAATACTGGATTTCGGACGTCCTTGGACTTTACGCCCCACAAAACTCAAGGGATACTATCAATATAAAACTGCCCCGATCAGCCATGCAAGCACTGAGTATAAAGATTTGATTGGCCGTCCGGACTCTTGTCATATATACGTGGCTTTAACTGATTGGACTGCTCCATTTGAGATCCGCACCAATCCGAACAACCGTCAGTTGTTTGATAAGAATTCACCTTCAGTCATTGCCTACGGAGAATTGATATTTGGTGGTACTATGGAAGATTATCAAGAGTTTATAATCAAGTTGGATTATAGAAGCACGTCAAGGGTGCCGAGCTACTTGCAGATTACTTGCGCAGCATCAAAATATGGAGATTTCTTCACCGGTGGGGTAGGAGCAGTGTTATATGTAGATGATCTGTCGTTCAGCTATGATTACTGATATTATGTAATAAAACTGATTCTTTTTATTACGTATATTACAAAGATGGCAACCGCTTTCGGTTGCCATCTTTGTAATATACGAGCCAAAATGGGAGATTAGAGAATTTACATTAATAACACTGTGCACCTGTTTTTGGTTCGTATACCGGATATTACGACATTTTTAATGAGGGAGAGCATAAATAAGATGAAATTAGGAGTAAATCTAAGGGTAGATTTAGTGTTTTTTTATGAAAAAATCGCGAAAATCCGGTCTGGACCGGGGAAATTCGCGACATTTCGGTATCAGGATAACAACCGGAAACGGGGTTTTGTTCA
>CAZXHO010000392.1:0-2193 GCA_964640365.1 uncultured Sangeribacter sp.
AACATTCCATATTTCACCTCGCCTGCCATATTTAGCTGTTCTTTTCCCGCATCAGTCAGAAGGCTATCGTAAATAACGGGAGGTTCGCCAAGTTTTCTTGCCCATCTATTCCACCATTTTGTTGTGTCTTCACCACTCATGTTATACACACCAAGCCTGAATTTTATACTCCATAACATTTTGTGATTAGGAAGCTGTCGGAGATAAGTACTCATCTCCTGATCATCAAAAATTCCTGTTGAATCATTGATATTAATGGAAACTTTATCAAGTAAATATGAACCTTCAGGGACATGACGACTGCTACTACAGCTCTGAACAATGAGTAGCAGTGATATGAAGACAATTGGAATTAATATACTTTTTCTTAAAAGATTCAAATCTTAATCATCTTTTTATAGTAAGAAAGAAGTGCAAAGATAATAATTTTTTAGTAATTTTGCAGTAAGTGATGACTCATTATTTATGCTTATGAAATCATAAATAAAGGAATTATTGTATTGTCTTCCAATTATTTAATACATGAAAAAGGTATATAAGGAAACTTATTTTCTATCTGCTGGCGAAGCTAATCCTGAGCAGGAAATGTCTTTACCTGAACTTGTAGCGAAAATCATTGATATTGCCACATTACATGCCAATCATCTCGGCATAGGAAATCCATCTATGAAAGATTTACATGCCGGTTGGGTATTATCCCGTCTTACAATTGAGATGAATACCTATCCACATGTTAATGATAAATATTCAATTTCCACGTGGGTAGAAAGTTTTAACCGTCATTTTTCGGAACGCGCCTTTTGTATAATGGATGAAAACGGAAAAGTTTTGGGTTATGCCCGTTCAGTTTGGATGGTTATGGATACCATTAATCATACCAATGTCGGATTATCTCACTTTTCGCTTTCTCCGGATCTTATAAGTGGTGAACAACCACCTATCGCACGTCAATCCAAACATATTCCAATTATACATAATCCTTCTCCTGATGAATTAAAAGGTTGTCTTGCCGCTACTCATCCTGATTACGACTATCGTTTCAAATATTGTGATCTTGATTCTTACCGACATGTAAATACTGTCAGATATGTGATCTTGCTTTTAAACAGATTTAGTCTTGAGGAGTTTGACAAAACCTTCGTTAAACGCCTCGAGCTCTCATTCCTACATGAGGCAAGATATGATATGGAAACGAGTTTAAGCAGAGCCGACACAGGGAGTGAAGGAGATGTGATCTCTTGTTTCTACCTGAAAAATAAAGCTGATAATTCACCTCTTTTCTTTGCACGTCTTCTTAGAGAAAATAGAGACCTTGAGCAATAATAATTTCGATTGATAATGAATTTTCAAAACAAAGAATATATACAAGAGATAGAGAAGCGCCTGACAACTGCCGGGGTGAGACCTACAGCCGTCAGATTGTTAATAATGAAATTTCTTGACTCCGTTTCTCATCCGGTTTCTTCTCTTGATATAGAGAAGGCCTTACAAACAGTGGATCGATCTACGATATCCAGATCTATTTCTATATTTGTAGAGCATCATATTCTCCATCCTATTGATGATGGCTCCGGATCCCTAAAATATGAGATCTGTAGATGTGATGACAGCCATTCCATTCAGAATATGCATGTTCACTTCCGTTGTTTAAAATGCGGAGAAACCGTCTGTCTTCCTTCCACAATCATACCTAAGGTGGAGTTGCCGGAAGGTTTTGAAGCAATTAGTGCTAACTATGTCGTAACCGGATTGTGTGATAAATGTACCTAATCCTTTATTTTGATGCATTGGCATATAAGGAATAAGGTGCCTGAAGACAAATGTATTCGCCCCTTTCTGTATTGGCATAAGCTTCTACTTGAGCTGCATCTGATTGAAATTTTTTCTGCTCTTTGTCCGATTCTCCCAATCCAAAATGCATCGGAAAAAATCTCCGCACATTAAATTTTTGGACAAATATCTTAGCTCCTGTATAATAATCGGTTCCAATTCTTGAATCAACCGGAAACATACAATAATCGAAAAATTTATGTGACACAAATATTGTATCGAGAATTTTATTGAATTTATCGAGTTCCTCGTTTACTTCCGCTTCTGTCGATTCATCTTTCCAAATCCACGCATTTAAGTCGCCGGCATGAAATATCGTAGTTCCGGATTTTAAGCTTACTACGTAAGAATTACCGATATCAG
>CAZXHO010000393.1:0-2183 GCA_964640365.1 uncultured Sangeribacter sp.
ATTACAGATTTCACCATTATCATAAATTACAGCAATATTAAACATAGCCTCCTTATTTCCCAGTTCTGCAGCACGCTCAAACAATGTAATCGCTTCATTATAACATTTGTCATTCAGTTTAATGTGTGCTAAAAGATTAATAGCTTCTGGGTTATCTTCACTGACAAAGCGATTGAGAAGGCTCATCGCTAAAGCTTCCTCCCCGGCAGAGAAAAGCCAACTCATCGCTTTGATTTCTCCACCCTCAGCGGCTTTTCTGATATATTCCCTACCTAAATCAGTGTTCTTAGGAACACCTTTCCCCTTCAGCAGTAAAAGACCGTAAACATGCATTGCCGGAGCATAATTTTTCTCAGCTGAAAGTTTAACCCAGTTCACTCCCTTATGATACATAAAATCATCCGCATCATCTCTAAGCTTTCCTATGCCATAAAAGAAACAAGCTTCCGGATTTCCGGCTTCTACCGCTAATCGTAGCTGACGAAGAGCCTCAAATCCCTTCTTCATCTGCTCGTTTAGTTCATTTGTGTTTGGCTTAAAGAAAAGATTAAGATTATTAACGGCATTTACATTTCCTTTTTTTGCTGCCAACACAAGATATTGGTGAGCCAGCGGAAGATTGACATCCTTGCCACTTAATCCAAAAAGATATTGGGTCGCGATTTCAACCAAGTCATTGGAAGACTTAAATATTCTATCAAATAGTATCATACTATTATCAGTTAATTAGTTTTCATTTTCGAAAGTTCCAAATATGATGGACCTCTCATCACCTTGTCTGGTAGCAACTCTTGTAAATCATTATTCATTATCATTTGAGCGAATAAAGCACGAGCATTAGAGTTGCCATAATTCAATGACTTCTCAACCCAATATAGAGCTTTCTCAATATCTCTGTCAACGCCTTTACCAAAATATAAAATATCTGCTAAAAGGCACTGTGAATTTTCAAAACCATTAGATGCAGCCCGGCTTAGTCGTTCGTAAGCTTTGTCAAATATCTCATTTCTCCAGTATAACACACCAAGCACATCATCTAATCGTTCACATTCGTTGGCGACTGCTTCCAATCTATTGATTGCATCAATATCATTTTCTGAATTATGTGTTATAGCAGCTATCTCAGCCAAAGGTTCTCCTGCTAATCTAGCATTACTTAGTACTCTATCAATATCGATCTCTCCCTTTTCACGTTCTATATCGGTAAGAAGCGATATCAAAATATTATGAGAATCTTCATCTTTAAGAAAGTGACCGTTCATCGCAAAAAATTTAGCAATATCTTTATTCGCTTCAATATCGCCTTCCCCGGTTAGATAAAGATTTGCCATGCGAGATTGTGCTGGTCCATATCCCTTTTCGGCCGATTTACGTATCATTTTATTAGCCTTATCGATATCAGGTTTACCCAGATCTCCGCGGTGATAACTGATGCCCAAATTATATAGAGCTTGTCTCTCTCCCTGATCCGCAGCTTTTTGTAGCCATTCCAATACATCTTTATTACTCTCATTCGGATACTTCATTGACCACATAGCCATGAATAGTTGTGCAACACTATGTCCTTTTTCTGCTGCCTTATAACAATAATCATAAGCTCTTTTGGCATTTGGTTTTAGTCCATAAGCACCATCCTGAAGAGCCAATGATACCCTATACATCTCATCTGCGATAAGGTCTTTTTCATCAGCCTTCAATATCATTCCTATATAAGGATTTAGGCATTCTATACCGGCAGAATGCATCATCCCTTGGAATAATTTATTCCCGATTTTTTCAAAAAATCCCATAGTTCCTTAAGATTAAATGTTTGCTATAGTACACTTGTCTCGCCGTCCATTAAAGTATTTGTCAATAACCTTTGCAAATATGTCATTGGGAGAGACAACATCAAATAACGTCATTGAAGAACGGAGCTTTATCGTATCAATACCTCCGAATATCGCTTCCGCGTCATTATTCGGAAGGTTGATAATTGTTTCAGCAACTTCTCTTAAACGCTGACCTAAAACTGGATGTTGAAGATAAGTAGCAGCCTCTTTAATGCCAGAGATGCCATAAAATTTAGCATTATTAGAATGTCCAAGATGTTTGAGTTGCGGAAATATGTACCACATCCAGTGGGATAGTTTACGCCCTTCTTGCAATTCTTTCAACGCTACTTGATAAGTGTCTTCCTGCGC
>CAZXHO010000394.1:0-2176 GCA_964640365.1 uncultured Sangeribacter sp.
TTTGCAGCCAACCGGATTATCCGTCCATTGCTTTTGAATGGCGTGTGCCGGGCTCCACCTCTTCTGCTTACCATATTTGGCCGAACAGGGAAGTTAAACCTTATCACGCCGATGGTACTGCGAAAGCGGGAGAGTGTTGTGTTGAGTGTAGATGCGGTTGAGATTTGACGTATATATTGTGGGGTAAGATGGGCTCACAATGATACCAACTTTGGGTGATTTATTAGGTTGCCATTTATTCGCATTGCTGAATTATTTGCGCATATTGAGTATTTTAACTAATTTTGCAAAGAAGTGCGCATAAGCATATTAAT
Organism: uncultured Sangeribacter sp.; assembly: GCA_964640365.1. GTDB lineage: Bacteria > Bacteroidota > Bacteroidia > Bacteroidales > Muribaculaceae > Lepagella. The sequence continues at coordinate 315 of CAZXHO010000394.1, forward strand.
TGCCGAGCACATGTATTATTTTATTGTGCATAGGCTTTTTTCATTCTTTATTTATCCTGATTTTTCAGAGAATGATTACCAAGAAATATCAATTGATTAACAATGTCGGAGGATGGTTTGTATTTGCCATTGCTCTGGTGACTTATTGGCTCACCCTTGAGCCTACTGCATCTTATTGGGATTGCGGTGAATTTATTATACAAGCAGATAAACTTGAAGTCGGACATCCGCCGGGCAACCCTATTTTTATGCTTACGGCGCGTTTTTTTGCCAATTTTGCTTCTGACCCGGGTTCGATTTCAGTCATGGTTAACGCCATGAGTGGACTTTTAAGTGCCCTGACCATCCTTCTACTCTTCTGGACTATCACACATCTTGTACGGAAGCTTGTTGTGAAAGACGGCCAGCGAAAAGAGATTTCTATACAGCAGTATATTGCCATAATGGGCAGTGGACTTGTTGGTTCGCTTGCCTACTGCTGGAGTGATACTTTCTGGTTTTCGGCAGTGGAGGGTGAAGTATACGCATTCTCCTCATTCTGTACTGCACTGGTGTTCTGGCTCATATTGAAATGGGAAAATCGTGCGGATGATCCCCATTCTGACAAATATTTGATTCTTATAGCTTATATTATTGGTGTCAGTATTGCGGTCCATCTTCTTAACCTTCTTTGTATTCCGGCGATCGTTCTTGTCTTTGCTTACAAGAAATGGGAGAATATGAACCTCGTGAAGTCTTTAATCACTTTACTTGTTTCTTTTGTCATCATAGTTCTTGTGCTCTATGGACTTGTTCCGGGATTCATCAAAGTAGCACAGCAATTTGAACTTCTCTTCGTCAACGGATTCCATCTGGGCTTCAACAGTGGTGCGCTGGCTTATGCCATTGTGACTTCCCTTGTGTTTATCTGGGCTTTGGTGGCTCTTGACAAGCAGAAGAATGGTCTGATGATCCGCATTTCATTTCTGTGTGCGCTAGCAATATCCGGTATCTTCTTTTTCGGAAACGGATTCTTGATCGGATGGATTCTTCTTGCCGCTGTGGGTGTGCTGATGTTTACAAAATACAAGCACAATCTGCCGGTACGTGTCATGACAGTTGTCATGTGGAGTATAGCTGTTATTTTTGTGGGATATTCAAGCTATGCCCTTATTCTGATCCGTTCAAGTGCAGACACTCCTATGAATCAGAATTCTCCGGACAATGTTTTTGATCTTGCTTCTTATCTTAACCGTGAACAGTATGGAGAAAATCCGCTTCTTTACGGAGAGACTCTTTATTCTGCTCCGATGAAAGAACTCGCGGGAGTTTCGCGCGACACAGTGACATATCGCGAAGACGGCACACCGATAATTCTTACGACTCCATACTACAATCCTGTCATTAACCCCGGAAAGGCTCTTTACTCAAAGGGAGTGTCAGGCACTGACCCTGTATCGGAATATGGATTCCTGTCGCAGGGAGAAATGGCTACCAACCATGCTTTGGGAAGCAAGGGAGGGGATTATTACGTGAAGCGCGACTATAAGCCGGAGGCAAAGATGAATCCGGAGCTTAACATGCTCTTCCCCCGAATATATAGCCGTATGCACCGTGATTCTTATCCAATTTGGGTAAGACTTGACACTATGCCTGAGCAGATGAAGGCATTAAGCGCCGTAGATCCGGTGACTGGTGAAAAACTTCCTGAATATGACTTGCAGAAAGAGCCGCGTTATAATGAGCTGACGGGTACTTTTGCATATCCTGAGAAATATTCGTTTAAGCCTTCATTTATCCAGAATCTGGCTTATTTCTTCAATTATCAGCTCAACCATATGTATCTGAGATATTTCATGTGGAATTTCGCAGGACGCCAGAAT
>CAZXHO010000395.1:0-2173 GCA_964640365.1 uncultured Sangeribacter sp.
TGCTATAAATGCAATGTCTCCGGGCTTTACTTCAGCACCATCCTGAAGCAATATTTCAATTTTAATATTCGGATCTACCTTATGAAGTACCTTTTCAGCTTCTTTTACTCCGGCAAGAATACCTTCTTCCTTAATTATAAGGCGCGAACGACCCATTGCCTCTGCCGGGATGGTAGATAGCGTTGTATGATCACCGTCGCCAATATCTTCAGCAAAGGCGAGGTCGAGTAATTGATCTATAAGTTTCTCTTTTGTTTCCATTTTAGTTTTTATTAAATTTGTGCGAAGTTAGTGAATTTTCACGCCATATCAGCATACCAATCATAAAATTTATGGAAATAATACTTCTGACGGTAGGAAAAACTACACAAAATTATATAATATCCGGAATTGAAGAATATACAAAACGGCTCAAAAGATATATTCCATACAAAATAGAATGTCTCCATGACGTTAAAAATACAAAATCCCTTACTTCCGAAGTTCAAAAGGAGAAAGAGGGTGAACTTATACTGAATTTCATCTCACCGGCCGATTACTGTATTCTTCTTGATGAACATGGAAAAGAATTCACTTCGGTTGATTTTTCCATATATCTTCAAAAAGTGATGGCTTCAGGAAGAAAGCGCGCAATTTTTGTTGTGGGAGGTCCTTATGGATTCTCCCAAAGTGTCTATTCGAGGGCAGACGCAAAATTATCATTATCGAAAATGACTTTTACCCATGAAATGATACGTCTTTTTTTCACAGAACAGATCTATAGGGCTATGACCATTCTACGAGGCGAGCCCTACCATCACGAGTGATAGTAGGGTCTTTTAATCCAAGAAAAGCTTAATCTAACCCTACAATAGAAGCCTCATTTTTCATCTCCTGTCGTATTACCGTCCATTTCATTCAGGTCTCCAGACTCATATTTTTTATTAAAAATAGCTCTGCGAATTGAATAAACATTCTTCAATCTCGGAGTAAAAGAGAGCACTATCAAAACGCCCATTACAATAATATACAGGTAAATACTATTGTGAAGGATTCTTTCGTTATCAAATGAAAAATTTTTCGCTTCGTAATTGGTTTCCGGTTGAAGAAAATCATCAATGTTAATCGCAGTTAAAGTACTTTTCCAGACTATTTTCCCATCTTCAAGATAGACAACAGCCGGATTACCTCTTGCTACTTCTTTGATATGTGTATCGTCAGCGGTATAAATAGGATAACTTGCCATTGAGAGATCTTCCCAATTCAAAATTTCCTCCTGCGAACCGGAAACTACACCTATCATCATTATATCGTGTTCAAGTGCCCATTCATACAGGGAATTCAATTTCCATGTAGTTGCAGGAGAAACTTCCTTCAGATCAGGCATCATAATAAGCAATTCCTTTCCATTAGGACTGATAACCATATCGGTTTCATCCTCCTCCCCATCTTTACTCCAGATCCTGAAATTCTTGGAATCATTATTCTTTTTAACTTGACCTGTAGAAGATGATTCTACTTTCACACGATCAATAAATTCCCAGCCTTCCGATTCATCGGGCAATTCATCTGTCTCTTTAAATTCCTTCTTGACTCCATCTTTTTCATAGATGAAAATAAAAGAAGGTTCATTTTCAGAAGTTTTACCAAATTCTACTATATCTTCTCCAATCTTGTAAGGACGGAAATCCAATAATGGCTGAGAAACGTAGCCAAACAATTCAATCACTATAATAAAAACTCCGGAAGACACAAAAGCAAGCCATTGAAGTGCCGGAGTGATGAGACATATAGCGTTGGTATTATGGCGTATCAACCAGAATATACCAATACATATCAATATATTTTTCCAAAAGGTGGCCCAATTAGATATAATAAAGGCATCCCCGAAACAACCACAATCTGCAACCGGATTACTAATAGCGATCCATAGGCTCAGTGGAAGCATGAAAGCCATAATAATAGTTGCCAGATATACGCTCGAACGCCTGAAAGAACCGGTTATTAAAAACACGCCTGTAAGAAACTCTAAGACGCAAAGCGAAAACACTCCTACAAGCACCAAATTAGGCCATACCTGCAGATTCATTACGTTCAGATAATCGTACACTTTATATAGTGTACCCCAAGGATCAATAGCCTTCACAAATCCGGAAATAATGAAAACTATTCCAACGAAAATCCTGACTATCCA
>CAZXHO010000396.1:0-2137 GCA_964640365.1 uncultured Sangeribacter sp.
ATTATTTGTCTCTTCCGGAATATAAGTAAACTGTAGCCTATAATTATGCCCGGGTTCTACATTATAAATAACTCCCGATTTAGAGAATGGGACATTATCGCCATGAGTTCCCGAAACTGTATAATTTAGTGAACTTTCCCCCTCCGGCATAGTATAATACCCAAGATTCATAATTGTTTCACCTGTATAATCCAAGCTACCCTTGGAATGACCTATTGAGACCTTTAGATTCTTAATCATCCTGGAATCAACAGTAGTCTCATCTACCGAAGCAACTACATTCGCAATTTTGCAGGTAACTGTAACCTGAGTGGAAACAGATCCCTCTCCAACTGTAAAATCTGTTTCTCCCGCAAAATATTTATCTTCGAAAGAGGCAGCCGACTGGGTGCCAGCCATAGCTTCCGCCTTATAGCTTCCATATCGGAGGTAAACCTTGGAATCGATGTTGTCTACACCGACCCATTTATGCAAAACACCTTTTTGATCGCTTATATAAATACGAGCATTATTCCTCAAATCCGCCTCATCGTAAGCACGTGTTACCTTGGAATTGACTACAACATTGAGATTTACTTCCCCCTCTTCCTGTGTAGAAAAAGGAGCTTCCGATTGACACGACTGGAATACAACAGAGGCAACAGCCATAGAAGCTGTAAATAATGTAAGTTTATTCATTATCTTCATAGCTGTAATATTATTCAGTTACCAAAATTAAAGTTCTAATAGTCACCCCAGACGAATCACCCACACTCACAATAAAATTATGAGTACCAGCACCAAGCATCTGCAGAAGACCTAAAAAATCAGAAATGTCTAACTTAACATCCTTTTCACCCTTTAATGACTCCTGGTCGGTTTCTTTATCGAGAAAACCTAAATTTTGTAATATTTCTTTTAAATCACCCGGATTAACTAAATCAAACTCTGAAACTAATCCTACACTTTCCAATTCTTCAGGGGTAAGAGTATCCGAATCTATTTTAACCAAGAATGATGTTATACCGGTTTCACTACTAACCTCGATTGCACACTCTTCCAAATCTGCCACTTTATTTGGTTGACCAAATACAGCACCGACTGCAGTAATTGTCGGTCCATCGCCTGTAGGTGGATTTACGGGATCATCAGGGCCCGGTTCCGGATCTACATTATTATATCTATCATCTTCCAAATAAATTTCTTCTTCAGGGTCATTAATATAGGATTCTTCTCCCCTTAGATCTTTTAGGTTGACTGTTGCATCAACTTTAATCTCGTTCCCCTGCTCACCCGGATTTATACCACCCGGTGCTTCAACATTTACTTTATGAAGTTTAAATGTAATTCTATAGTGATTACCGGGGTTTACATTATCATACGTCTTAGTTTCAGATGTTGGATCCCCATTTATACTTCCCGTAAATTCAGCAACCAAAGTGGAGCTTCCATCCACATATTCGAAATACCCGCAATCTTCAGTATTAGGATAGAAATCCAACATACCACTCTCGCCAACCCTTACAGATACTTTCGCTTGCTCATCAATGAAGTTGACAAGCCCTTGATCAAAAAGAATCGTCACCTTCACATTCGAAAGTTTGCAAACAATAGGTTCGATATTATCAGTAATTTTATCCTTTTCTACTGAAAACTCTTCAGACTCACCATAATAATATGGTTTATTGAAAGCTGCCGAGGAATTATTCTCTCCATAATATCCTCCATAGTATGCCTTTACCATATATTCACCTACCGGTAACGTAACTACCTCCGGCATATGTCCGTAGGTATAGGTAAGGACAACATTATCCGGATCGGCTGTGTTAACAAAATCAACCGTGACGTCCTTCACATCCACAGCTCCGGTTTCTGCACGAACGAGTTTTTCTTCCGTCTTCACATCTACAATGAGAGAAGACGTCAGAATTCTCCCCTCTCCATCATCCGATGTCTCCTTGAAGGGCAATTCATTGGAGCAAGCAGCTGTGCTAATCAGAAGAATAAAATTTAAAAATATATTTTTTATTTTTTTCAATATCTTCATATTCATCATTATTTCACCTGATCTTGTCTCTCTCCATAATCAAATCTCAAATTTGAGACTGTCACTACGGAGCCTATAGCAATAGCATGAGCAGAGTTTTCATTGATAGTC
>CAZXHO010000397.1:0-2136 GCA_964640365.1 uncultured Sangeribacter sp.
GATGACAAATCCGGTGAAGAATTATTTTTCTTAGATTGTCCTTTAAAATGAAATATTATTTTTTCTCCAATTTAAAAAAGGTATTGGCAGCGTTAGTTTTGACACTGTCATGCACTTGCCCTGATCTAATACTGGCGCAGACAAGGTCTGGAGAAAATGTGATAGACCGGATTCAGACTGAATCCAAAGGGAATGTAATTATTGAAATTCCGGATAATCTTGTAGAATTAATACTTCACTCTTCTAAGAAAGAGCAAATGCAAGATTTGAAACCCGGAATTAATAAATTAACAGGTTACAGGATTCAGGTCTTCAGTGATGGCAGAAACCAACACACTCTTGAAGCACGTGCCAAAGCAAGAGGAAGCGCTATTCTTGCCAAATTCCCTAAATATAGAGGACAGATTTACACATATTCCAGTTCTCCCAACTGGTATACAAGAGTAGGAAATTTCCGAACAAATGCAGATGCAAATGCTGCATTGGCGGAATTAAAGCGGGCATTTCCCGGTTATTCATCAGAAATGAGGGTGGTTAAATCACAAATTGTTGTAGTCAAACCATGAGTGGAAATGAACAAGATGAAAAAGTCATAAATGAAATCGCGGCTCATTATCGTGAAATCATTCGTCTTATAGGAGAGGATCCTTCTCGTGAAGGATTAATAAAAACTCCGATGAGAGCTGCGAAAGCAATTTATGATATTACATCCGGATACCGTAAGAACCCGAGAGATATTGCCTCTCAAGCCATATTCGAACATGCCGGCTCTCAGATTGTAATAGTTAAGGATATTGAGTTCTACAGTATGTGCGAACATCATATCCTCCCATTTTTTGGAAAGGTTGCAGTTGGCTATCTTCCCGAAGGTAAAATGATAGGTCTCTCTAAACTTGCTAGAATTGTCGATTGCTATGCACGTAGACTACAGGTTCAAGAACGGCTTACATCACAGATATGCCATCTCCTTACGGATACCTTACCTAATAGAGGTGTTATTGTAGCCTGTGAAGCTGGGCACCTCTGTATGAAGATGAGAGGTGTGGAAAAACAGGAATCTTCCACCGTTACGTATGATTATACCGGAAAATTTGCAGAAGATCCGGTGCTGAGACAAGAATTTCTTACCTTAATCAGACAATAATCCAATATTATTAGCTTTTATAAAAAATCTGCGGAGAAAATTTAAATTTTCTCCGCAGATTTTTTATTCTATCGTGCTGCTGATAAGATTGCATCCTTTAATTCGTTATTGAATCTATCCTGAGCAAGTAGTTTTTCAACAGTTATGTGCATTCTGTATCTCCAGTAATGGTGAACATCTGCCGGTTCATTAATTTGCTCTTCATGCGGATTCTCACGTCTGAGGTCTCCATCAGCAGAAAGCCAATCGGCTAATGGAATGATGCAGAACATTGAAGGACTCTTAAGCTGGAGTTCAAGAATCTTCTTACAGATCCATGGTTCTGCAAAGTAAGGAGCTTCTCCTTGTTCATGCAATGCATTGTTATAGAACCTTTGAGTGACACTTCTATCAGATTCCCACCATGAACGAATTCCACCCATATCATGGGTTGATGTTGTGCAAACTGAGAAATAGGGATATCTCCAAGTATCTCCGAATTCCAATGCCGGATCTTTTGGCATTCTTTGAATTTCAAGAGACAATATTTCAAGCCTGTGCATTACCTCGGGAACGCAATCCGGAATCATGCCAAGATCTTCTGCGCATGTGAGCATACCGGTTGAATCAATCAATGGGGGAAGTTTCCACATAGCTTTTCCATACCAGAAATCATTATGCCTGTGATAGAAGAAATCATTGTAAAGCCTATTGAAACACCATTTCTCGTAATCAGTCAATACTCTGAACTGATAAGTGAATTGTGCGGCTATGCGTGGATGATAATGACCTTTCTGATAAGGGTCTTCAATAAATAGCACATCATCAATCAGTCCGAGTAAGGCATTACAAATTCTTGTATTCTTCTCGTTTTTCTCTAAGTTAGAGAAATAGTCCTCAACTTTTCTTTGAGTATTAACGAAAGGTTGAAGTTTATATCTTCCTTCCGGAAGAGCCTCAAGATAAGATTCCTTGACCTCTTCCACATATTCTCCGAAGAAATCACCCAACAT
>CAZXHO010000398.1:0-2129 GCA_964640365.1 uncultured Sangeribacter sp.
TAAACGGTTCCTAAAAAAAGGTTAGAATAAAAATGCTGCTTCGCTGATTACCCTTATGATTAAAGGATGATAGAGAAGCCCGTAATCTTTTATAGGCTTTTGTCATTTGATTTTCTACTGTTTTTATAGAAATACCTAATTCTTCTGATATTTCTTTATTAGTTAATCCATCTCTTTTACTCATTAGAAAAATTAACCTACAAGTTTCAGGAAGACTATCTATGGCTTTCCATAATTTGGCATCCCGTTCAGATGTGTCAATTTCCTCCTCTGAAATTTCTTGTGTAAATGTTGTGAAATCAGAAGTTTCCTCTGCTTGCAATTTCAAAAGTCTCCTGAGAGTTAGATTTCGAACCGTAATATAAAGGTATGCTTTCAGATTGTCTATGCGCTCACCTTTTTGCAATCTTTCCCAACAGATGATGAAACATTGTTGCACTACATCTTCTGCTTCCTCTTTAATGTTTAGCATTCTTAAAGCAAACATACAAAGGGGAAGATAGTAACGTGAAAACTCTTTTTTAAATTCCTGTGCGCCCATTGTAATGCAAAATTAGTAATAATACTTGGTAATATATTCTTAGTTTTGAATTTATATGATGAATGATTAATTTTGCATTACTAAATCAATTGAGAAATATGCAGGATTATATAGAACTTAGAATCGACTCCACTCCATGTAATGAAAATATAACTGATCTTCTGGCGGCATTTTTGTGTGATGTCGGATTTGAATCTTTCGTATCCGATACCTCCGGACTTACGGCATATATAAAGAAAGAATTATATGAGGAAGCAAACATTAAGGAAATAATAGACAATTTTCCAATGACAGCTCACATGCAATATAATGTGGAGGAAGTAAAGGGTGAGGACTGGAATGAAGAATGGGAAAAAAATTATTTTCAACCTATTATAATAGGAAACAGATGCGTGGTGCATTCAACTTTCCATAAGGATATACCCGTTGCGGAATATGATATTGTTATAGATCCGAAGATGGCATTCGGAACCGGTCATCACAGCACAACGAGTAATATGATGAAATATATCCTTGACTCGGAAATGGAAGGTAAGAGTGTGATCGATATGGGTACGGGAACAGGCATACTTGCAATTTTAAGTAAAATGAGAGGTGCTTCAAAGGTTACAGGTATTGAGATTGATCCATTTGCATGTGAAAATGCTATAGAGAATGTTGCACTGAATCACGTTGACGTTAAAATATTGTGTGGAGATGCAACCACTCTTGAGAAACTTGAACCGGCAGACTATTTCTTTGCAAACATCAATAGAAACGTAATAACAGATGATATTTCAAACTATGCAAAAAGTTTAAAATCAGGAGGTATAATGTATCTAAGTGGTTTTTATAAAGAAGATATACCAATTGTCTCAGCATCTGCAACTAAAGAGAATTTAGAACTTGTATCCACACTTGAAGACAATAATTGGGTCGCGTTGAAACTTGTTAAAAGGAATTAACATATAACTCAAAAATCCCTGCAATATTGTAGTATTAACTTTTTTTTGTACTTTTTCGGATTGTATTTTTTGGATTTGGCATAATAATTGACTACTTTTGTATTGGAAAAGTGAGTACAATCTAAACCAACTGCCTATCGATAAACTCTACTTAACAAAAAAGACAATTAAGAATGGCAAAAAATTTGAGCATGACCGACGAGCAATTGGTCAAGGCTTATGCGCAGGGAAATAACGAGGCATTTGATATTCTTCTGAAAAGACATCAGGAGCGTATATTCAATTATATTCTCCGGATAATAAAAAATGAGGATATAGCCAATGATATCTTTCAGGAAACTTTTGTCAAGGCTATCTTGACAATTAAACAAGGAAGATATACTGAAAACGGTAAATTTCCCGCCTGGATTTCGCGCATAGCACATAATCTTATAATCGACTATTATCGGCAAGAGAAGTCTGAAAATCTTCAAAGTGCTGATATTGATGATGTTGATGTGCTTAATCGTAAAGAACTCTGTGAGGAGACCATTGAAGATATGATCATTTCTGATCAGATTAGAGAAGATGTAAAATATCTTATTAAAGAACTCCCATACCTTCAAAGGGAAGTTCTGAAAATGAGATATTATCAGAATCTTTCG
>CAZXHO010000399.1:0-2095 GCA_964640365.1 uncultured Sangeribacter sp.
CACACTCATAACCAAGCATATTCTTCACTGAATCCCCAACTTCCCACACCATCTCAGCAAGGGGATCGGAATAATAACCGAGATCCAACATGCCAGCCTGATCATAAACTGTGACAATGGAATCGGTACTATTTTTGAACACATATAGCTTTCCTTGACTTGTAGGAACATTACTGTGATCGCCTGTTTCAATAGCTTTCTTGACTCCGACGCTCATCATTTTATTATATATTGCTTCTCCGGACGGAGTGGATTTAAGAGAATCCAGGAATTCAGTTCGTGGGCTGAAAAATTTTGAATATGCACTATTGGCAAGAAGTAACATTTTATATTCTGTATCGTAGGCCTTTACATCGGTTTTAAGGTACTTATGCGGATAGTCATAACTAACTTTTATATCGGCGTGAGGATATTCCTTTTTATTCTTTGCTTCAGTCTCAAAGGGAACAGAAAGCAAAAGAAGGAGGATTGTTAAATTAAATATTTTCATATTTATGAGTTTTTACAGAAATTCAAAATTCACATGTGCTGAGGCATCCAACGAACGCACAAACAACTCAGCCTACGCTATATACGTGAGAACCACTATGCTATCTCTTGCACTGATTCTTGATTTTTCCTACGTTCACAAATTTCAAGATAAGCATGTCGCTTCTTATTTTTCCCAAATGACTTGGATTGAAATAATCAGTCCAAACGCAAATTTAATCAATTTTTCACATATAGTAAATTACAGAGCAAAAAAATGATGTAGAGGACAATATATCAATATATATATCTTTCATTATTACTTTTGAATATAATTAACATTTGCAGTTATCAACAAGATTTGTAATCAGAAGGAAATTGAAGTTTATAAATTTCTGTATTATCCGTAGTAATAAGTAATTTTCCTTTTTAATGGCTCATTTGGGGGTTTATTCTATATAGTATGTGATGCAAGAGATGATTTAATTTGTGAGTTAAGTGAGTTTAAACTAACTTTGCATAAAATTGGAGATGAAAAAGTTTTGTTTAATCATTTGTACAGTCGCCCTTTTAATCCATAATCCTTAATCAACAGGTAGCTGGGCGAAATATTTGATTAATAGAAATTCTTCTCCTAACTTATCCATAGGATAATATTTCAAAAAGTGAGCCACCAATGGAATTCAAGATAGAAGCAACCGCCCCTGATACGGCAGCACGTGCAGGGGAAATCATAACTGACCACGGCAAGGTGCCAACACCCATATTCATGCCGGTAGGTACGGCTGGTACCGTCAAGGCGGTCCATACTCGTGAATTGAGGGATGATATAGATGCAAAGATAATTCTTGGAAACACTTATCATCTTTATTTGCGTCCGGGACTTGAAATTCTGCGCGAGGCCGGTGGTTTGCATAAGTTTAACGGATGGGAACGTCCCATCCTGACCGATTCCGGAGGATTTCAGGTTTTCTCACTTTCTTCTAACAGAAAATTGAAAGAGGAAGGAGCTTGGTTCAGAAGCCATATCGACGGTTCTAAACATCTGTTTACTCCTGAAGGAGTTGTTGATATACAACGCATAATTGGAGCTGACATCATGATGGCACTCGATGAATGTACACCGGGAACGGCAGACTACGATTATGCTAAAAAATCACTCGGGCTAACTCAAAGATGGCTTGAACGAGGATGGAAAAGATTTAATGAAACGGAAGGATTATATGGCTATAAGCAGACATTCTTCCCTATAGTGCAAGGTTGCGTCTACCCTGAACTTCGCCGTGAAGCAGCAAAACACGTTGCTGATCTTGGTGCTGAAGGGAATGCCATCGGAGGTCTTGCAGTAGGAGAACCTACTGAGAAGATGTATGAGATGATTGAAGTTGTCAATGATGTACTTCCGGCAGACAAACCGCGTTATCTTATGGGAGTTGGTACGCCAGCAAACATACTTGAAGCTATAGACCGAGGCGTAGATATGATGGATTGTGTCATGCCTACAAGAAATGGCAGAAACGGTATGCTATTCACCCGCAACGGTATCATGAACATGCGTAATAAAAAATGGGCAGACGATTTCTCACCTCTCGATGAGGGAGGTCCAACTTGGGTTGATGAAGTATAT
>CAZXHO010000400.1:0-2090 GCA_964640365.1 uncultured Sangeribacter sp.
AAATCACCGATAAATGTCGTTTGTGAAGTAGTGCGGTCGCGGTATCCGAAATTACCATTTATCAACAATCTATTGTTAAGCAATCGAGAAGATAATGCCACATCTACCTCCATATCAGAAAAGTCTCCTTTATCACTTCGGAACGAAGGCATGAGAGTAAACTTATCGGTGAGCTGACCCAGAAAGTTCGACAGCTGCGAAGAAACAGTTGTCGATGCAACTGAAGCAATCTCAGCACCTCCGTTACTTGATGAACCCATATATTCAGGAGTATAGAACCGATTTAATGCCAACAAGTATATGATTTGCCGGCTCATCATATCTTCTGTGGAAATGATGCTTTTCACTTTTCTCTCCACATCTTCTGTCAAAGTAGGAAGAGAGATATCAAAAGCGATCTCAGGTTTAGTCATCGCTCCACTCACTTTCAGAAGAGCATCTACCGGCACACTGGTGCGGTTAAGATCCCTGTCACTTTCAAAACTCTTGTCCAGATCAGACAGATTGGTATTGACGCGATAAGCTGCCACTATGTCGATAATACCTTTCATCACGTCTCCATTGAACGAGATGTTACTACCCTCTTTAATTTTAAAATCGCGCAATATCAGATCCTGAAGATTAAAATTATAATTACCTTCCGAGAGAGTATATTTTCCATAAATCATCATCTCATCGTCAGACGTGTTATAACTTATCTGCATTGGTCCTGATCCATGCGCCACTATTTTGTCTCCTGTTTTAGGATCCATTATTAGATTTAATGTCGCGGCATTGGTAATGGAACATCTGAGATCCAAGGCAAACAGAGATGAAGATTCTTCATTTTTTTGAGTCACACCCTTATAAAATTGTGATTCAAAATCCTCTTTAACCTCGATCGTTTCACTCTGTTTTGATCTATCGGTGAAGGTGAGAAACGTATATTCCGATGCCGTCTGTGTTTCATCCATGGAGAATGTGAACTGACTCTTTGCTTCGGTTGTCATGTCAAGATTAAGTCTGACAATTCCCGGCTCACCCCATAAACTACCACTTCCGGACGCAAATATCTTTCCATACCACACAGGATTTATAGAAGGAGAAGTATCGAATCCGAGAATATTCTTGGCATTATTTAGATTGAACCGGAATTCGGGATCGTGGAAATATCTATGCTTTACGTAACCATCCAGTTCAGCTGAATTGCCATACATATCATAAACATTCAGTTTAGGAATCACTATCATTCCGGGGTTAAAGTACACAGAATCGCTGGCATGATAATACACATTCGTGTAATCAACTTTCATATAAATGGAATCTGCAAAAGCGCTACCCGTGAGATCAATATCCTTGAAGTTTCCAAATAGTTTTATTTTTCCGGATGCTCGTCCGCCCACATCGCTTGTGAATGCTTCCATAAATGGTTTCAACAGCGCAATGTTGACATGAGATGCTTCCATATCGAGTGAAAGTGAATCCCGCGTCGCATAAATCCCTCCGTCTACGAGAACTCTGCTTATCTCTCCATCTCTGACATCGGCATTAATGCTCACCATTTGCTCGACGTTATCCCAACGACTGGCAATCCTGGCGTCTCCAAGTATCGTATTATTATAGCTGTAATTCTTAACATCAAGGAAGTTCGTATGCAGATCCAGCTCTCCGTTAAATAATCCTTTAGCTTCAATCTCACCCGAAGCATCCCCGCCGAAAGTGACATAATTAATATTGAGAGCATCAAAGATATAATCAAGATTAATATCTTTCAGACCTACCATAAGCTTATCCTCAGGATTGGTAGATGCGATGCCATTGATATTCAGGAATTGAGTGTCGTGCCAAATTTTAAAGCCACGAACCTTTGCATATTTGTCACTATAATAAAGTTGACTTCCGTCAATTTTCCATTCCGCACCGTTGAGGGAGAAAGATGTCGGAATTACATCTGCCCTCACTTCTATTTTCTTGCTCAAAGGATTCCGCAATATGTTTGCAGAAATTTTGAATTCACCTTTACCTGTTTTATTCTTTTCAAAATCCCAGGATGTGTCTGCAAAAATATTATCATTGAACGATGATACATTCAGACATAGATTTGCCCTATC
>CAZXHO010000401.1:0-2083 GCA_964640365.1 uncultured Sangeribacter sp.
GAAGCTTCTATAAGCGCCTGACGTTGCTCATCGGTGACGCGAAGACCCATACCGTTGACAAACACCATGTCATATTTGGATGCTTTGTTAAGGTTTTCCACAGGGAGTTCCTCAATTTTTATAAATTTGTTGTCATTAGCAGTAGCTATTTGGCCCAAGTTGATTGCCTGATAATTAACAAAAGCAATTCGAGTGGGGGAGAGGAGGAGGTTCCACACAATCACCAACCCGACAATTATTATCAGGGACAATACAGACCAAAGAATTATTCTTTTTTTATTTAATTTTACCATAATGATGAAAGGCTTACTTTGTCAATTTATCGATATCGAGAGATACGCCTATAGCGAATGAAATACCTGTGGTGGAAGGGGTGCTACTATAGTTGTATTTGGGTACATAGTTAAAAAGGTTGTCGATGGTTGCGATAACATCTATACCTTTCCGGATGCTTTGGGTTATATTAAGTTTCCACATTGTATAGGCAGGATAGTCTACTCTTTCGGTTTCTTCATATGAGGTGGAAGAGACAAATTCATCTACACCTACCTTTGACAGGAAACGACCGTTTAAGGCTACCATCAGTCCATAATTCTTCCAATTCTTTGTATAGTCAAATCGAATGGTGGCTGTATGGGGACGAGTTGATGATGTATAAGGTTCTCCCTTGCGGACATGTTCATGGGTGTATACATATGATGCTCTTGTGCCTAAACCCCAAGGTGTTCTCCATGATACGTTGGCATCTATTCCTGCAATGGTCATTTTTCCGATATTGGAATAGACCATTCCGTTCATAGACTTGTTCCAAACAGTAGTGATTCGGTTTTCTACAAGATTACAGAAACCACCCACTGTAGCGTTTAATAGTCCCTTGGTAAACTCTGCTGAAATCTGAAAGTTGTCACTGCTTTCCGGTTTTAGATTTTCATTGCCGTAGATCATGAATATTCCCGCCATGTCATAGTTCATATACATTTCCTTTAAGGTGGGAGCTCGGAAACCTCCCGCATATGAACCTCTGAAAGACCATTTCGGAAGCTTATACATCAAATTCAGACGAGGTGAAAAATGCTTCATGTCAGATTCCGAGAAATAATCAAATCTACCTCCGGCTATTATATTGAAATTCTTCCAAAAATTGAGGTCGATCTGGGCAAAACCATCGGCTGTTATTTGTTTGTGACTGCTATTGCCTGCGAACTGATAGCTCATAAGGTAATCTCTCATAAAATCTCCTCCTACCGTCAGGATATGTTTATCGGCGATAGTTTGATTGAGAATAGCCTTGACAATGTTCTGAGTGTTTGAATAATCACGGATATCGCTGCGATTAGAAAGCATATAGTCGCTCTTATCATATTGGTCAAAAGAGTAGCTCACTTCTAAATTGGTGGCTTTGGAAATGTCATATATACCCTTTAGCCCGTAAGAGAGGTCACGGTAACGGTCATATGTAGCTTCAGTGGAGTATCTTTCTCTGAAAAAATATCCTACTCTGCCAATGAATTTCAGATTGTTCATCGGTTTAAATGTCAGTCGATCCTTGACATTATAGGTGTATCCTCCGTAGAACCTATCGTAATCTCCTCCGTTTTTCATTTTGTATGAATCGATATGGGTATATTGACCTGAGAGAGAATTTGAGAATTTCCCAAGATTGAATGAGAAATTCAACCCATATCTCTGATCATTGTGTTGCCCATAACGACCGTTTACATTTAGAGTCCATGGTTCAGAATTCTCGCGGCTGATGATATTCACCACTCCTCCCACGGCATTTGATCCATAGAGAGAGGAGGCAGCTCCCTTTACAATCTCTACTTTACCGGCATCGTTAAGATTGAGTCGGCTGAAGTCAACATTGTCAAGGGTCTCCCCGGCAACACGTTCTCCATCTATCAAGAAAAGTATGGAGTTGCCTCCGAATCCCTGCATATTAAGAGAAACTTGTTGATTCATAGAATAAGAAAATTCTATGCCGGGCAATTCGGATTGTAGGAGGTCACTGATATTGGTTGCGTCGCTCTTTTTAATGTCATTTGTAGAGATTACACGGGTAAGGACAGGAGAGTCTTTCAAT
>CAZXHO010000402.1:0-2063 GCA_964640365.1 uncultured Sangeribacter sp.
CGCCATATTAGGCATAACAATAAGTTGCTGTGCGACGGCTTTTTTTCTTTAGCCGTCGCACGGCAATATTGTTACCTATCTTTCGCCAAGTTACACCTTACCATTTTGGGGAAGTGCAATTTTTGCGATGTAATTATTAACTTCAAGGAAAGAGAGTCCGCCGGGAATTGACTGAGTATATTCATCAAGCGTAGTTGACGTTGCACCATGTGACATAAATTTATCACTGAACATCTTATGGGTTTCATGAATGGCAGCTTCTGCCGATTGATAGACATAAATCCCGCGCTTTTCACTATCAGAATGTTCGACATTTAACACCGAATTTCCAAAGTATCCAAGGACATAGCAATGGATCAGATATAGATCATTGGGTGCCTGATGTTCCTCGTTATATCCCCTTGTGCAGAACATTCTGCTTTTGATGCCCATCTCGTCGAACAAATACTTTGTAATATTGGCCTGTTCTATACATGCGCCGATTCGATGCTTTAGAGATTCTTCAAGTCCTAGTGTCCTGAATTTTTCACGGAAATCCGCTCCTCCGAGACTGTCAATATGTTCTGTACCATCCACATCGACACATCCGTAGCGGATAAATTCGTCAAAGAACTGCATGACATCTTCTGGCTGTCGCAGGCCGGATATTGCATTTTTTATATCTCTGTCCATAACGGTACTCCTTTTGCTGAAAATGTAGTGTGCTTTCTAGCAATCATGGTATAGATCATAGCGCGGCAATCACGACATCAGCACGTCATGTTTCATATTTCTCTCGCAATTTTTTAATTTCTTCTTTCAGCATTTCTCGCAGCTTTACTGGTTCTAATACTTCTGCGTCAGAGCCAAATAGAAGCAGAAAATGCAATGCCCCATCCAGATCGTATTGACCGAAAGTAAAAAGCAACTTCCCATCCTCCATCTCGACAAAGGAATCCATACCATAGTCTTCAACTAATCTCCACTTGTGTTTCGGAGCAATAATAGCTTTGACTTGATAAGCGTCCGGGAAAATTTCCCCGATTTCAAGTTGCGGATAAGGGACAACACGCTTTTCAAAAAAGCCTTCGGTATGCAAATTTCCCATCCTGGACAGCTTGAATAAACTGTAATCAGCTTTTGCTTCATACCATCCCCATACATACCAACTCGACCATCGGAATATCAAATAAAATGGTTCAACTTCTCGAGTCCCCTCGCTTGTCAGAGAGAAATATTGAAAAACAATTCGTTTCCCGTTTTCGATGGCATTATGAATCAATTCAATCTTGTCTGTTAATTGCGTTGAGCCATAATGAGAAGATAGGTCAATCAGAATGTGTTGATCCCCGATAATCGTATCTGACATATTGGCCGAAAGTTTTTCCATCAGTTGTGCATAGCGATTTGTTCCACTGATACTATCCAGACTTTGAAGCCCTGAAAGAATTGCGCTCATATCCGAAGATGTCAATAATGTTCGATCTATACGATAACCGTCCATAATAGAAATACCACCATTTGTTCCTTGGGTGGTCACAACTGGTATCCCTGCTTTGCAAAGTGTACTAATATCCCGGTTGATAGTCCTTCTGGATACTTCAAATTTCTCTGCCAGATATGGTGCGGTCACCTTATCCCTCTGCAACAGGATCGATAATATCCCGATTAGCCGGTCAATTTGCATCAACTCACCCCCTAATGTCAAGTTACAAAATTGTAGTACGATTATAGACTAAATACTATGTGCAAACAAGAGTAACTCCTACAATTTTCGACTAAATTTATAGATGCCGGACTTGCATACCATAACAAGCCCGGCAAAATTCTATTCAAGCACTAAAGGACCTTATTCGCATCAGGCCACCCTTAAACATAGATGAGTTCAGTCAGAATAATTTCATCAGCACGCATCTGGCAGTTGTTTACCATCCCTACCCACGCCATCTGGTCACGGGCTTTCAGTTCCTCGGTCACACCTGCGGCCTTCATCATTTCCGGCAGGAGTGCGTCCATGCGCTGTTCTGCTGCCCGCTCAATGCTGGTCAGGTGATCGTCTGCTCTGCCAGTATTCACCAGCACCA
>CAZXHO010000403.1:0-2061 GCA_964640365.1 uncultured Sangeribacter sp.
CTAAACAGATGAAATTGTCTCTAAAGATTAAACATTTACAAACGATAAAAAGATGTTAAAATAGCTTAATTTTAATCCGGGATAGATTATTTAATCTATCCCGGCAAAAAAATTATCCACATCGAGAGTTACCACAAGTAGTGCAAATAAGACACCCTTCCTGATAAACTAAAGTTTCAGCTCCACAGTTTGGACATTTATGACCTTTTGCCTCTGTTCCGTTAGGCATATATTTCTTAAGCGCCCTTTCTACTCCGTTTTTCCATGTATTAATGCTGTTGGAATCAAGATCGAGACCACCTACTAATTTCAGAACCTGATCTATTGGCATACCGTATCTGAGTACGCCTGAAATCAATTTGGCATAATTCCAGAATTCAGGATTGAATTTTTCACTTAGACCCTCTATGGTAGTTTTATATCCACGCTTATTAATAAACTGGAAGTCATATCTCTTTTTACCATTTTCATCTGTGGCTTTGATTATCTTGCCATGATTGACGCTCTTTGGACAGAATATACCATCTTCATCATCGGCGAGACCGGTGAAAATTTCATAAGGTTTACCATCCACAAGACCGACAAAAGCAATCCACTTTTCTTTGTTATTCTGGAATCGCACTACATCAGCTTCCAATTCGATTGGACGCTTAACGATATGATCCGGAAGATGAATCAATGATGACAAAGGATTATTATCATTCGTATTTTTTTCGCTTTTCTTAGGCAGAGCTTCCAGCACATTGTTTCGT
This sequence comes from uncultured Sangeribacter sp., assembly GCA_964640365.1. Classification (GTDB taxonomy): domain Bacteria; phylum Bacteroidota; class Bacteroidia; order Bacteroidales; family Muribaculaceae; genus Lepagella. Next base: position 753 of record CAZXHO010000403.1, read on the forward strand.
GAGCCGTCACGGTAAACAGTACATCCTTTGCAACCCACTTTCCAAGCCTCCATGTATAGATTGCCTACCAATTCTTCGCTTACATCGTTGGGAAGATTGATAGTGACACTAATAGAATGATCAACCCATTTCTGAATCCTGCCTTGCATTCTAACTTTTTCCATCCAATCTACATCGTTGGCAGTTGCTTTGTAATAAGGAGACTTTGCAATCAGATCATCAAGTTCAGCACTTGTTAGATTTTGTTTCTCCTCGATTCCGTTTGTCTTCATCCATTCAAGGAATTTATGATGATATACCACATATTCCTCAAAAGAATCTCCAACCTCATCAACGAAATCAACGTGTACATTCTCGTCGCTCGGATTAACTTTTCTCCTACGTTTATATATAGGCATGAAAACCGGTTCAATACCAGAGGTTGTCTGAGTCATTAGTGAGGTTGTACCGGTAGGCGCAATTGTAAGACAGGAAATATTGCGTCTACCAATTTTTTCCATTCTCTCAACCAATTCAGGATCGGCTTCCCTCAACCTTTCGATATATTGATTACCTTTTTCTCTTGAAGGGTCATATAACTCAAAAGCACCTCTTTGTTCAGCAAGCTCAACAGAAGCTCTGAAATAAGCAAGAGCCAATTCTTTGTGAATGGTTTCGGAGAAATCCGTTGCTTCTTTTGTGCCATATCTTAATCCTAATGCAGCCAGCATATCACCTTCTCCGGTAGTTCCACATCCTGTGCGTCTACCCTGAGCAGTTTTAGCTTTGATTTTTTTCCAGAGATTTAGTTCTGTCTCTTTTACTTCAGAAGTCTCGGGATCGGTTCCGATTTTATCGATGATCAGATCAATCTTTTCCATTTCGAGATCAATTATATCATCCATAATCCTTTGTGCCTTTCCAACATGGTTGCGGAAAAGTTCGAAATCAAATTCTGCTTCCGGAGTGAAAGGTTTTTTTACGTAACTGTATAGATTTATGGCAAGGAGACGGCAACTATCGTATGGGCATAAAGGGATCTCACCACATGGATTTGTAGAAACAGTCTCGAATCCTAAATCTGCATAACAGTCTGCAAGACTTTCCCTACGGATGGTATCCCAAAATAATACCCCCGGCTCTGCACTTTGCCAAGCATCATGTATTATTTTCTTCCATAGGGAGGAAGCGCTTATTTCTTTTTTGACAATAGGATCCTCTGAATTGACAGGATATGTTTGTTCATATGGAGAATCATCAAGAACAGCTTTCATGAAGTCATCATCAATCTTTACAGAGACATTCGCACCTGTTACTTTGCCAGGAGTCA
>CAZXHO010000404.1:0-2059 GCA_964640365.1 uncultured Sangeribacter sp.
AAATGAAGTTGTAGAAGCTCGCACACTCATGTATAGAATCTGGCAAAATGACGACTACAACAATCTCAACCGTCTGCATGGCTTTATATATAAGCTCAGAAAATATCTGGATTCGTCCTCTCTTGATATCCTCAATATCCGTGGTATTGGATATAAACTCATTTGTAAAAATTGATAATAAAGCAGTTGGCACATTATAATCGATTTAGCATTAATCAATATGGAACGTTTTTTAATTTATAATTGTTATCTTAGGTATAAGAAGTCTTACTACGATTAGTTTGAAACCAATAAGCCGTTTTGAATGTAGAGGTTGCTGTGTCTGATTTTTCCGAAATATTATTCGGAATATTCTCCGGATTAATAAGTTTTGAGGAAATAATTTCGACTACTTTTGTCTATCTGCTTATCGTATGTAGCCTTACTAAATTCATAAAACAATAGTTATGAAAAACACTATATATTCATGTTTCCGGGAAATTGTCCTGAAGAATCCTCAAATGCCGGCAATAATTGAGGAAGATCGAACCCTCACTTATGCCGAGTTAGACGCCATGGTGGATGCCATATGTGAGAAGTTCTATGATAAGAAGCCAAATTATGTAGGTGTGGTTATGCATCATGGTGCGGAACAGATAGCCGCTATGTTAGCTGTACTGAAAAGCGGGGCAGCCTATGTACCTGCCGAACCCTCTTTGCCACATGAACGCATTAATTATATGATGAATAGTGCCGGTGTGGATTTTGTCATCACCGATAACTATTGTCGTCATCTGCGTCCCGCTGATCGCGAACTCTATGATCGTTCTGAGCCTGATGGAGTTGCATATGTGCTATATACCTCCGGAACTTCCGGTAAGCCGAAAGGAGTTACTGTCGAGAATCATTCGGTCACCAATTATGCCCGTGCTTTTGAAGCCGAATTTCATACCGGTCCGGGCGATGTGATGCTCCAATACTCAGTATGTTCGTTCGATATCTTTGTGGAGGAAGTTTATACAACTTTGCTTAACGGGGCAGCGGTTTGTATTCCGACACGTGCCATTCATAATGGGTCGCTCGAGAGTTTGATGGATTTTGTAGAGCGTCATGGAGTAACTATAATCGACGGGTTCCCTTACCTGATTGCCGAGATGAATAAGCTTCCGGAAATTCCTAAGTCTATTAAGTTGATAATAAGCGGTGGAGATGTGATCAGAGGAAGTTATATTACTAATCTTCGTGACAAAGGTGTAAAAATTTATAATACGTACGGACCATCTGAAACTACAGTATGTTCAAATTATTTTCGAGTTGATAATGCCGAACCCCTTGAAGACGGCACTTTCCCGGTAGGAAAGCCTGTGCTTGGTGTTGAAACTAAAATTCTTGATAAAGATCTCAAGGAGGTGCCTAAGGGAACTGTTGGAGAAATATGCATCTTCGGTGAAGGCGTCAGTCGCGGTTACATCAACAATGCCCCGGAACAGAAAAATTTCGTAACTCTGCCGGATGGCATTCGTTTTTATCGCAGCGGGGATCTGGGTTATGTGCTTCCTGACGGTAATCTTGCCTTTATGAACCGCAGGGATAATCAGGTGATGATTCTTGGCAAACGTGTAGAACCCGAAGAAGTGGAAAATGTGCTCAACACTTACCCGTGTATCGAAAGAGGTATTGTACGTGCTTTCCTTGATGAAAACGGTCTCCATTATCTTGTTGCATATATCATTCCACGCGAGGACTGTAAGCTCAGTAGTATGCGCGAATGGTTACAGTCAAAGCTTACAGACTTTATAGTTCCGGAATTTTTTGTAAAAGTCAAAGAGATTCCTATTACCCGTCGAGGAAAAGTGGATGTGGAGGCTCTTCCTGTAATTATGAAAGAAGGGTCTTATAAGAAATGAATTTCGATTTAAGTCTGATGCGATGATAGAGCTAAAAGAAATAAGGCAATTTCCGGAATTGATGAAATGGCGTAAGGAGGTGATTCATCATGTATTTAGTGAAGAACCTTCCGATGAATTGCTTGAACGGAACTGCAAATATTATCAAAAGCATATTGCTGATGATACTCATT
>CAZXHO010000405.1:0-2058 GCA_964640365.1 uncultured Sangeribacter sp.
CGAAAGAATGACCGATAAGAATCGGATTTTCAATGCCTTCCTGCTCAATGAATTTTTCTATAAATCTAGTGAAGTCTTCAACGCCCCACACCTCGGGAGGTTCCTGACTCTTCCCATGTCCCGGCAAATCAAGATTGTATACCTTCATTCCCGTCTCCAGACAAGAGGCAATACTTCTCACAGTTGTGTGATTGCACCCCCAGCCATGCATCAGCACTACGGGAGACCCTTTATCTTTACCGGTCACCTCATAATGCATCGTCACTCCATCAATAGTTATATCATTTTCCATATATTTTCTAATTTGTTCTTGACTTGATTTTGATCCTTCTATTCGCATTACAGCGTATCGGGGACAAAGCAATCAGAATGCAAAAATAGTAAAAAATACTTAACGGTATTTTCTCTTGAGGCATGATATTTGTAAATCAAGCAGATTTTTTGTATATTTGCATCCAACTCACATCCTCGTGGAGACGCCCATTGCGCAACTATTAGATAAACCAAACAGTTGAACGATTCTCAAAGGTTCAACCTCAAGACCTTTCGTCTGCAATGATAACAAAATGGAACTACCAACCCCTCACCCTTCAGCAAAAAAGTGCCGCTGACGAGATGCTACCTCAGTGTGGAGGAGCAGCCCCCATAGCAGAACTGCTGATTCGCAGGGGGGTGACCACCACCCGCGAGGCACAAGCATTTTTCTCACCCTCCATATCTGACCTTCACGATCCCTTTTTGATGCCCGACATGGATAAGGCTGTCAACCGCCTTAACAAGGCAATGGGAGCCAAAGAACGTATCATGATTTATGGAGATTATGATGTTGACGGCACTACTGCCGTGGCATTGGTGTATAAATACCTTCAGAATTATTACAGCAATATAGAATATTACATACCTACCCGTTATGAAGAAGGGTATGGAATCTCTTTAAAAAGTATAGAATACGCTGCTGAAAATGATGTCAAGCTTGTAATAGTGCTCGATTGTGGAATCAAGGCAATCGATGAAATCGCATATGCGAAAGAGAAAGGAATAGATTTTATAATCTGCGATCATCATGTCCCCGATGAAGTTCTTCCACCCGCAGTGGCTATCCTTAATCCTAAAATGCCGGGGTCCACTTATCCCTGTTCTCATCTGTCCGGTTGCGGTGTAGGTTTTAAGTTCATGCAGGCATTTGCAATGAGCAACGGGCTCACTAACCATAATGAATTGGAGTCTTTGCTTGACCTGGTTGCCGTGAGTATAGCAGCCGACATCGTTCCCATCACAGGAGAAAACAGAGTGATGGCATATCACGGGCTAAGGCGTCTCAATTCTAATCCCAACCTCGGTCTAAGAAGCATTATAAGGCTGTGTAAACTCACCAATAAGGATATAACTATAAGTGATGTTATCTTTAAGATCGGTCCACGCATAAATGCTTCCGGAAGAATGCAGAGTGGCATTGAGGCTGTTGATCTTCTTGTCTGCCGGGATCTCCATGATGCATACGAAAAGGGAAAGGATATCGACCAATATAACCGTGATCGGAAGGAACTCGACAAGAAGATCACCGATGAAGCCAACAACCTTATTGAACGAAATGTGAATATCATTCACGGAAAACGTTCAATTGTGGTCTATAATAAAGATTGGCATAAAGGTATAATTGGTATTGTTGCCTCTCGCCTCACGGAATTATATTATAAACCATCGGTGGTGCTCACCTATTCGAACGGGGTTGCTACCGGCTCTTCACGCTCAGTACAGGGGTTTGACATATATTCTGCCGTAAACTCTACACGCGACCTTCTTGAAAATTTCGGCGGTCATACTTATGCCGTGGGATTGTCTTTAAAAGAGGAAAACATCCCTGAGTTCAGACGCCGGTTTGAAGAATACGTTGCCGAGCATATCAAACCCAATCAGCTCACGCCTATGATTGAGATTGATGCTGTGATTAATTTTGCCGATATTACTCCGGAATTGGTTGCATATCTGAAAAAATTCAATCCGTTCGGACCCGGGAACCAGAATCCTGTATTCTGTACCCGAAATGTATTCGATTTC
>CAZXHO010000406.1:0-2042 GCA_964640365.1 uncultured Sangeribacter sp.
AGTGATAAGGGCGCATTCTTTTCCGAGATGTTTGCTCTTGATATAGCTTGTAGGATATAGCATCTCCTGCATTCCGGGACCCCCCTTTGGACCTTCAAAAGTAATAACTACAACGTCACCGCTCTTTACCTTGTCCTTCAGAATGCCGTCTACCGCTTCTTCCTGACTGTGGAAAACTTTAGCGGGTCCTGAGAATTTGAAAATGCTCTCGTCAACCCCGGCTGTCTTCACTACGCAACCGTCTTTTGCAATATTACCTTTAAGTACGGCGAGTCCTCCATCTTTCACATAAGCATGATCGAAGTCTCGGATGCACCCGGCTGACCTATCGGAATCAAGTTCCTTGAAAGAATTATCTTGACTTCCCATTTCCGTAGTATGAACATGGCCGGGAGCAGAATGCCAGAGTTTATCTGCTTCCTCCGAGTATTCTTTTCCTTCAATTGCATATTTTTCAATGGCCTCCCCCAATGACATTCCGTCAACACGCTTAACCGAAACATCTATAAGATTTTGATCGGCAAGCTGTTTCATGATAGACAAGATTCCACCTGCTCGGTTAACATCTTCAATATGATATTTATTTGTGTTTGGAGCCACCTTACATAATACAGGAGATTTCCTTGAAAGAGCATCTATGTCGTCCATTTTGAACTCTGAACCGGCTTCATTAGCAATGGCAAGGAGATGCAAAACGGTGTTTGTGCTACCTCCCATTGCAATGTCGAGAGCCATTGCGTTCATCATGGCCTCACGGGTAGCGATAGAGCGGGGGAGAACACTCTCATCTCCATCTCTATAAAAGGCATAAGTATTCTTTACAATTTGACGGGCTGCCTTTCTAAATAATTCAATGCGGTTGGTGTGTGTAGAAAGAATAGTTCCATTACCCGGCAGTGCGAGACCAATAGCCTCGTTGAGAGAATTCATTGAGTTGGCAGTGAACATACCTGAACAAGATCCACAAGTAGGACATCCTTCCCTTTCGAGCTTTTCTACCTGAGCATCGCTTACAGTTGAATCCGCCGAATCAATCATTATATCTATGAGGTCAAGTTTCCGTCCGTTAAGATCTCCCGCCTCCATCGGACCCCCTGAGACAAATATGGCAGGGATATTAAGTCTCATAGCTGCCATAAGCATTCCCGGAGTTACCTTATCACAATTGCTGATACAAACCATAGCATCTGCTTTGTGTGCATTTACCATATATTCTACGGAATCAGCTATAAGATCTCTTGAAGGTAAGGAATATAGCATTCCATCGTGACCCATGGCGATGCCATCATCAATAGCTATGGTATTGAATTCTGCTGCGAAGCATCCCAGTTTCTCAATTTCTTCTTTAACGATCTGACCTATATTATGAAGGTGAGTATGCCCGGGAACAAATTGTGTAAATGAGTTGACAACTGCTATGATAGGTTTTCCCATCTGTTCCTCTTTCATGCCGTTTGCACGCCAAAAAGCACGCGCTCCTGCCATTCTCCTACCAAACGTACTGGCATAACTTCTGAGCTGATTTACCATAATTATTTCTTTTTATTCGAGGCTGTTAATATGACAAGAGATGTTCCCCGATATGTAACGTAAATAGAAACACACCGGTTATTTTTTATCAATACTTCTCTGATGTCATATTAATCAGCATTCGAATGTTGATTTACCTGTAGAATTGGACACGCCGAAGTGAATAAATATGCGTGTCGAGATGTCTGTTACAAAAGTTCGGCAAAATTATGCAAGTTTTTTCATATTAACAAATTATTTCAATTGTTTTTTTAATTGCCACTTAAAAGAAGCCATTATTGTTTCAGTTAATTTCTTCGATGCTATGATTATAATAGAAATAAAGATTTTGCTCTTTATTGATTATTTTGGTATAAATATTGAATATCCGTAAAGGAATATCAAATTTCAGGTTATTTATTTATAAGAGACAGAAACAACTGTCTAGAGCTTTATCAAAACAGTAAAAATGACTCCGTGTCATATGACCATCCTCACTTTAAGACTTGAGCTATTTATGGTATTCACATAAG
>CAZXHO010000407.1:0-2038 GCA_964640365.1 uncultured Sangeribacter sp.
GAAAATAGGATGCAATAGCTTTTTTGAATGTTTTAATAAAAGGAGGAAAAAAGATGTTGAAAGAAATTATGGTCGGTGTTGGTGGAGCTGCTTTGATTGCCGCTATTATTGTTGCCATCAGGAGTTTTAGGATCAAAAATGAAGGTGGAAAAGTTGAGTCTATCTATGTTGATGAGCTCAACATTGGGGAAGTCAAAAAGTGGTTCTCTGATAAGGTCACAAAAGAATCACTAAAAGGTACAATCCTCTATCCAACCCCTGAAAATATTGCAAAATGGAAGCTCGATATCGATGCTTCTCAGCAGAGCAACACTCTTGTGAGAGCCGTTTATGATGAGGAGAAAGATAAAATTATTGCCTACCGTGAAGTGATTTTCAGTACACTGAGCCCGAAACTCAAAGAACTGCTTGATACCAATGGCGGTGTGCTTGTAATTGAGAATTGAAGGTATGGTGGGAGATATGATTGAAGATATTTTAAAATTAGCAGGTGGATTATTGATTGGTGCATTTTTAGCAGCTGCCGTGATCCATATCGTTGTGTCCTACTTGGACATTGACACACTTCTGAATGAGTTGAAAAGCAGGAGAATGAAGAAAGCAGTAGTTAAGAAAATTGCTACAAATCAGTCAGTTCCGCATATTAGCCTTAGCGCTTTAGATGAAGACGAAAAAGAAGTTGAGATAGACATTGAAGCCGAAGGCTATGATCAGGCCGAGATTTACGAAGGTGCCGAGATTTACGTTTAGGAGGAGAAAGATGGACGATCTGCGTTCAAAATTTTTCAAAGCGGTTGATGCTTTTTCCGATGTGCTGACAGAGGATGTGTCATCGACAAAATATGTGGCACTCTATAAATATAGTGACCTAAAATCATTTGTTGTCCAAACAAGGAAAGAATTCCCATTTTCGAATATTTTCAGGGTTTCCATGACCAAGCAGAATGAATTTGACGGAATGGTATTCCCGGAAGCCAAATACATTATCCGGGTTCTGGCCCTCGATGAAAATAGGCAACCTATTTGTATCGAAGGGAACAATAGTGCTTATTTGGGTACAATCACAATCGCGTCTTCGGTGGATACGAAAATGAATAAGTTTATGAATGGAAAAACAGAGCGTACAGTGGCTATTAAGGGAGGAAAGTAATATGGTTCCGCTGATTATAATTCCAATTATTGCATTAATTACAACTGCCATTGCCGCTGGTGCGCTTATTATCATGGCTGCAAAGCTGACGATTTCGGTTTTGAAAAAGTATAGGCAGAAAAAGAACTCTAAAGTCGTGGCAGCAGCCGTCAAGGATCTTATCAAACAGGCTCCCACCATGAAACTAGGTGACCTAGACGATGATGATATCATCTTGGCTGAATATGATGAGGAGACCGATGAGTTGGTGCAAGACATTAGTGTCGCAAAGGATGTGGATTACCATGTAAAAGACAACCTCAATGCGAACGGTGGCATTGTGGTGTTTGAATGATGAAGCGCTACTTATATTTCTCAAAAACCAGAATTAGTCAGATTAATGATATCAATCAGGTAAAACGAAATATTGCCAACGATGTTTCCGAAACGCTAAATCTATTCGACGATCTGAAACCGTCTGACATAAGCATCCGATGTGTTAAAATCTCAAACGGGTTTGACCTTTATTTCGTTCTGGATAAGATGATTGGTGCCCCTCAGAAAGAAATAGTCGAAAAAATGAATATTTTGAAAGAAAAACTGCGGGAGATTATGCAAAAAGATCAGGGTAGGGCAACGCCGTACAATATTGGGATGAAGGTTGATGCGATGCACAGGCCTGAAGGGAAAGAATATAGCAATGGAGATGCGGCTATGAGCAGTCAGGCAAGCATTGGGATTTCCAATAGCAGTGAGAGAATCTCTGAGCTCGATTATGAAAATAGGGCCAAAGCGTATATTCCTGTCGAGCCTTCCTATTCCTTTGAGAGGGTCATTTTGCCGGAAGATGTTTTGGAGAAAATCGAGTCGGCAATCAACATTTTGAAATATGAGAGGAAAGTCTTTGAT
>CAZXHO010000408.1:0-2003 GCA_964640365.1 uncultured Sangeribacter sp.
GTTGGAAATGTCGCCCTTTATCCTAAGGAGGCAGGTTATGACGGAGTGGAGATACGGATAGGATTGTAGAGGAACTTGAAGACATCCAGAAAAGTCTCTTCGAAAGAGCTTTAAAACTACGTGAAGAACATACTTATAAAGTTGATTCTTACGATGAGTTTAAAGAAAAAATCGAAAATGGTGGCTTCTTCCTGGCTCATTGGGATGGCACTCCGGAAACTGAGGATAAAATCAAGGAAGAAACTAAGGCTACTATTCGCTGTATTCCTCTTGATGGAGAAGAAGAAGAGGGTGTTTGCATGGTAACAGGTAAGCCTTCGAAACGTAGAGCGATTTTTGCAAGAGCATACTGATAATTGTCTGCTTCCCCGACAAAAGGGGAGCAGACAAATATTCCTCATCTAATCTCACCTCGTTCGGAATAACAATCTCCGATTCATCCTTAAGATAGAAATTCTAAATTGACAAACATGAATCTGAAATATAACATATTATTTTCTGTTCTCGCTCTCGGGATGGTAGGTGTTTCTGCATCTGCTCTTACTGTAGAGGAATATTGTGCTCCCGGAGTGTCTGCTCCATTATCTGTGAAAGCCATGACTCCTCTTGCAGATGGAGAAAGTTATGCAGCAGTGAGCGATGACGGTGAATCAATTGAGATTTTCAGTTATAAGACAGGTAAAAAAACAGGAGTACTTTTCAGTCTTTCGGGGGTCAAAGGAGAAATAAAGATTTCTGATTTCAGTGGCTACGAAATCAGTGACAACGGAAGAAAAATCCTTCTTTGGAATAATGTAAATAAGATCTACCGCCATAGTTTTACAGCCGATTATTATGTGTATGACACCATGCGCTCAACTCTTGCCAAAGTGAGTGAAAATGGTCCTCAGCGCAATGCAACAATGTCGCACGATGGCAGGATGGTGGCATATACCAGAGATAATAATATTTATATTTCCAATATCGACTATAAAACAGATATTGCTGTCACAAAAGATGGTGAAATCAACAAAATCATAAACGGCTCGCCGGACTGGGGATATGAAGAAGAATTTAGTGTAACCAATACCATGCGTTGGAATGCTGATGATTCAGTCCTTGCTTTTGTGAGATTTGATGAATCCGGCGTACCGACGTATTCTTTTGATAATTATAGAAGCTACTGTAATAGCGATCCTTTGGGCGATCCTTATCCAGAGCAATATAAATATAAATATGCACTTGCCGGATATCCTAATTCAATTGTAAGTGTTCATGCTTACAATGTTGATAATAGGGTAACAAAGAAGATGGATCTTCCTATCGGTGAAACTGACTACGTACCGTCTGTAGAATTCGATGGCTCCGGAGATCGACTCATGGTTATGATAGTCAATAGAGACCAGAATAATCTTAAATTATTCAGTGTTAGTCCGGCATCAACAATTGGCAAACAAATATACACTGAATCTTCTGACGCTTGGTTAAGTCCGAAAGCTTATCAAATGGTAAAATACGGTAAAACTTCATTCGTTATTGCGAGTGACCGAAGCGGATACCGTCATCTTTATCTATACGACTATAATGGAAATTTGAAACGCCAGATAACCAAAGGAGATTTTTATGTTTCTGAATATTACGGTTGTGATGAGCGAACCGGAATTCATTACATGCAGACAACTTCACTTGGTGCCATTAACAGAAACATTGCTTCTGTTGATGCCAAAGGAGTATTTAAACTGATGAATAAGGAGGAAGGTACAGCCTCAGCTCGTTTCAGTAAAAATTTTGCTTATTATCTCTTTACATATAGCAGTGCTTCCGTTCCAACCCAGTACCGTCTGTTTTCATCAAAAGGGGTGAAACTTGCAGACGTTGAATTGAATACGGCGTATGCGCAGAAATATGCTTCTGCTCCCAAGACGGAATTCTTGAAGGTTAAAAATGATAATGGCGAGGAGATGAATGCCTATATTATCAAACCATTAAATTTCGAGCCTTCTAAGAAATATCCGCTTCTTATG
>CAZXHO010000409.1:0-1999 GCA_964640365.1 uncultured Sangeribacter sp.
AAAGTTACAACCCGGCTACAACCTCCAAAAGGTGTATTTCAATTAATGCTTACAGATATCTTATGCATAATTCTAAAAAGACTTTCTTCGGACACCTCAATAAGCGATTTCCGATGAAAGTCTTTTTATAAATTATTACTGAAATAATTAATAGTCTGAATGTTCCGTTTGTCGATAACATTTAAACATAATTCTCTAATGTTTTATTTTTCAGAAGTTCCAAGTGCGCCCGATTTTACTTCAGTCGGAGTATACACATCAATAGATTGATTTACTTTCTTGCCATATCCAAATATATAAGTCAAGACCAGTCGTAAACTCCTTCCTGTAGCATAACTAATCTTATGAGATTGGAAATTACCAGCCATGATATCTCTTTTCATCTTCATTCGGTCATGGAAAATATCCTCTATTGACGCACTAAAATTTAGGTTGCCGTTACCATATGAAAAGGTAAACGACCAATCGTCGGCTTTCCAATTTTGTTCAATTCCTCCTTCAGATAGCCATTTCTCCGGACCTCCATACACTACCGCTAACCTGCAATTATTTATGGAGTAGCCCATAGAGCCACGCATTCTGAACCAACTCAGAGTTCTTCCATATTGTCCATGTTGAATATCTCTGTTAAATGTGGGTTGTAAATTGACATTAAATCTATTATTTAGAAACCTGAAGTTCAAATTAGCATCAAGATATAAGCGGTCTAAAGGAGCAGCGTTTTCATACCGTTTTATCAATCCCTCCCTATCTTTTGTTGCGGGCTCATATATTGATATAATCATATTAGTTTGATGATTATAAGATATGCTTGCGGAGGTAGATAAAAAATTTGCAGGTAACCACGTGAAGTTAATGGATGGATTCATAACGGTTCCCGTCTTTAAATTAGGATTGCCCTTAAGCCAAATTAGTTCTGATTGTCTGATCATAACATCTCCTGCATCAGCGGCTGAAGCTCTGACAGCCCTTACGACCGGATATAGAGACATACTGAATTTTCTTGTTGGCGCCCAATATAAAGAAGCTGATATAAGAGGATCAACACTTGTAGTACGTTTTAAATCGCCTACTTTCCAATATGTAGTTAAAAGTTCAGGCATAAGAGAGATACTGAATTTATTATTAGGGTACCAATAAAATTTAAAAATCGCATCAGTTTCACCTCTCCATTGATTTTGATTTAAATTTGTGGACCCTCCGTAACTAATATCATACCAATTCATTGAAGTTTTCAAGTCCATTGCTAATGTAACAGTTTTTCCAACTCTTACAAATGGAGAAATAGAAATGGCTGTGCTATTAAGGGTTTCTTCAACATTATTATCAATAGGACTGTTACCATTCAATTCATAAACGGATACTGATTTGTTACGTGAAAGATTATAGTTCCAACCGAATACAAGTGACCATATATTTGATAGCTGAAAGAAATAATTCCCTCGTATCTGTGGAGAATACGATTTAAGATTATTTCTGGAGAAGGAAGAATTAGATGAGAATAAATCCAGGTTCCAGAAATCTGAATTCAACGAACCGCTTCCCGGATTGATATTTCCTCGGAAGCCTATGGAATGTGTTATGGCATGTTTAGGAGTAGTGTGGCGCACATTCAGTGATACGTTGAAATTATTGTTTCTAACGTAATTTTTACCCTCCAAATGGTTACTGATTTTATCATGATGTTCTCCATTATACCATAGATCCAAATATTCATCTTCCCCTGAATAATTTGTTCGATGATCTCTCGTATAGCCTGCATCAACAAGTGCATCGAATGTCCATTTCTTATATTCGAGTTTGGATGATAAATTATATTTCCCAAAATTAGGGATGGTCTGTATACCTATAAGTCTTGTAACACCTCCGACTACATATTTAGGCATGATAAAGTTTACAACCACCCGTGCTCCACGGAAACGTGGATCCGAGGGATTTTCCATATATTCCACTCTTTTCGCCTGTTTGGGCCAGAATGTATTTATGTCGACATCTTCCG
>CAZXHO010000410.1:0-1989 GCA_964640365.1 uncultured Sangeribacter sp.
AAGCATCTTAAACGGCTGCATTGCCATGTTAATTGAAGTGTCAAGCAACATCAGGGCGATCAGACCGAAAAGAATTGCGCTCGAGACAGTGAAATGGAAACTGCCGGCATTTGGTAGAAGACACATAACTATGACCGCGATTGTGGCTCCTAAGATAAGATAGGGCAGACGTCTGCCAAATCTGTTCCATGTACGGTCACTCATCATTCCTACTATGGGCTGGACAAGCAAACCCATAAGAGGAGGTAAAATCCAGAAATAACTGAGATCATGTGGGTCTGCCCCGATCGTTGTGAAAATTCGGGACACATTGGCGCTCTGTAGCGCATAGGCAATCTGGACTCCGAAAAATCCAAAACTTAGATTCCAAAGTTTCCAAAAGCCTAAATCCGGTTTAGTTTCCATTTGGTATTTATTTTAATTGATTTCTTTATTTAATCTGGTCATATAACCATGCTATCTCTTTCGCCCAGATAAATTCATCCGGTGTTTCCAGAATCAAAGGAATTCCATCCAATCTCGGATCGTTGACCAGTCTGATGAAAAATTCATTGCCAAGAGTTCCCTCACCGATGCTCGCATGACGGTCGATTCTCGATCCCAATTCACGCTTATCATCATTGAGATGCATGCCCTTAAGATATTTCATCCCTATTATATTGTCAAATTCTTTCCATGTTTTCTCGTAGCCCTCTTCTGTTGCAAGGTCATAGCCCGCAGAGTAAGCGTGGCATGTATCTATACAGACACCAACGCGAGATTTATCCTCAACTTTATCTATAATATGTGCAAGCTGTTCAAAACTATGACCGAGATTTGACCCCTGTCCGGCAACATTTTCCAGAACGGCAGTGACTCCATTTGTTTTATCAAGGGTAATGTTGATTGACTCTGCTATACGATCAAGACATGCCTCAATTTCAAGCTCGTTTAGATGACTACCCGGATGAAAGTTAAGCATTGTTAGTCCCAGTTGTTCACACCTCCTCATCTCATCAAGAAAAGACTTTCTTGAGAGAGTGAGCTTCTTACTATCGGGTGAACCGAGATTAATTAGAAAATTATCATGCGGTAAGATAACATCGGGTGTATACCCATATAAGGCACAATTTTCTTTAAAATCATTTACATCTTTTTCAGGAATGTCTTTAGATACCCAACGGGAACTGCTCCCTGTGAATAACGCAAATGCTTTAGCTCCTATAGCGTGAGCTTCGAGCGGAGCATTGGCTACACTCCCTTCCACACTTACGTGAGCTCCTATATATTTCATGTGAAGAATTTATTTTCAAGTTAACGTACAAAATTAACAATTCTAACTTAAATTTCAAAAAAATTGCTGTAACTTTGCCAATATATTGATAAAAAATAAAAAATTGCTGAAACCGTCAAATCGCTACAGGAAGTATATATTATAATATCAACTCTTTATCCTCCTTTTTTCTATTTCGTTATTCATTAGATTAATAGGTTCGCTCCTACATAATCATGCTAAAATGTTGCACCCGACAATCATTAATATAATAGAGAGAGGATCAGGTTAGATTTTTTTAATTTCTAAAGCGTGTTTTTGTTATGGTTACCATCAGCAAATTTATAGCATATACTTATGGAAATATCAAAAAGTAAAATAGCTCTTTATTCTTCTCTCTCTTCTAAAAAAATGAGAGCGAAACACAAGCTATTTCTTGTTGAAGGGGAGAAGTGTGTTCAAGATACCATTGGGGCTTTCAAATTGGTTCAACTTGTGGCTACCGATGTCTGGTTAAAGGAAAATAAATCTTTCATCGACTTTATTGACGGAAGTTTAATCCTTTCTGCTACGAAAGATACACTTAAAAAAATTTCTTCCCTCTCAACTCCTCCGGATGTTATAGCAGTATTTAGGCTTGAACCCGAATTAAATGAGTCGCCGGATATTTCGGGAGAACTGGTTCTTGCTTTAGATGGTATACAAGACCCAGGGAATTTTGGTACTATCTTGAGAAC
>CAZXHO010000411.1:0-1982 GCA_964640365.1 uncultured Sangeribacter sp.
TTTCCAGATGCTACAGAAAGGATATGACCGATGTTGAGTTTCAGATTGAAATTGAAAGAATTCTGAGGCTTGAAGGATGTTTAGGATATATCCGCACTTCCGGCAATCTCATGGAGATTAACATGGGATCAGTTATTGCCGGTGATAATGCGGATGCCCCCGGTCCTTATGAATTTACCATGGGTGGAGCCGGTATGGATCCATCATTGCCTGTTGGGGCCAACGGCACAACCATTAAACAAGGTGAACCATAATGGTGGATGTCTGTGGAGCTTTTAACGGTTATCAGACCGATATGACAAGAGTTTGGAGACTGGGAGAAATTCCCGAACTCGCCTACCGGGCACACGACTGTTCAAGAAATATTCTGAAGAAATGTGAGATAATGGGCGTGCCGGGTACTAAAGTGGCTGATCTGTATAACGCAGCCATAGAGATTGCAGAAGGAGAAGGCCTTTCTAAATATTTTATGGGTCATAACCAGCAGGCTCCTTTCATCGGACATGGTGTAGGAATACAGTTGAATGAACTCCCTGTAATCACAGGGAGAAGCAAAGATAGTCTCCTTGAGAATATGACAATCGCTTTGGAACCAAAATTTGTAATCCCACATGTCGGAGCTGTAGGGCTTGAAAATACTTACATTGTAACTCCTTCCGGCTTGGAATGTATTACTCAGTTCCCCGAAGAAATTCAGGAACTGTAATAATAGACTTAAGAATAAATTTTTTGATGAATCTAAAGGAAGATTTAAAAAGTCCGATTTTCAAAACTATTGGAAAAATTGCTGACTCCATGAACCGTGAGGTATATGTTGTCGGTGGTTTTGTAAGAGATATTTTTCTTCACCGTCACTCCAAGGACTATGACTTTGTCACAGTTGGCTCCGGTATAGAACTTGCGGAAGCGGTGGCAAAAGAACTGGGACCTAAAGCCCATATCTCCGTTTTTCCAAATTATGGTACTGCTCAGGTAAAATATCGCGAATTGGAACTGGAATTTGTTGGAGCCCGCAGGGAATCATATAACCGTGAATCCAGAAATCCTATCGTTGAAAACGGAACACTTGAAGATGACATGAAGAGACGCGATTTCACCATTAACGCTATGGCAGTGTCTCTTAATAAGGAGACTTTCGGTGAATTAATTGATCCATTCAACGGTCTGTCAGATCTTCATGCCGGCATAATCCGTACCCCTCTTGATCCTGATATCACATTTTCTGATGATCCTCTCAGAATGCTGCGGGCTATCAGATTTGCTACTCAACTATATAAGAAAACTGATTCTGCAGACCACTCTCTACCCTCTTCTTTCATCATCTATCCCGAGACTTTTGCGGCTATAAAAAGAAACGCGGGAAGAATGGAGATTATCACCCGTGAGCGGATTAACGA
This sequence comes from uncultured Sangeribacter sp., assembly GCA_964640365.1. Taxonomy (GTDB): domain Bacteria; phylum Bacteroidota; class Bacteroidia; order Bacteroidales; family Muribaculaceae; genus Lepagella. Next base: position 1,398 of record CAZXHO010000411.1, read on the forward strand.
TGAGCTGTATAAAATTATGCGTTCCGAGAAGCCATCTGTAGGATGGAGACTTCTCGATATGACTGATTTGCTCACTTATGTTTTCCCGGCATTAATACCCCTTAAAGGAGTAGAAATGAAGGAGGGACGTGGACATAAAGATAATTTCTATCACACCTTGCAAGTGGTGGATAATGTCGCTGCGCGATCAGACAATGAATGGTTGAGATGGGCAGCTCTTTTACATGATATTGCAAAACCTACTACTAAGAGATATGACCCAAAGCTGGGATGGACATTCCATAATCATAATTTCATTGGTGAAAAAATGATTCCAAGGATTTTCAGAAAAATGAAACTCCCTTTGAATGAAAAGATGAAATATGTCTCTAAACTGGTTGGACTTCATATGCGACCTCAATCTGTAGGAGAGCAAGGTGTTTCAGATTCTGCTGTCCGCAGGATGATCACTGATGCAGGAAAAGATGTCGACGATCTGATGATACTTGCGGAAAGTGATATCACTTCAAAGCAGCCTGACAAAGTTAAACGCCAGCTCAAAGGATTTGAAAAGCTACGTGAACGCATGCAGGATGTAAAAGATTC
>CAZXHO010000412.1:0-1973 GCA_964640365.1 uncultured Sangeribacter sp.
CCGTCATATTTTCCGTTGTGGAGAAACCATGATAGCGGTTGTTTCTGTCAATCATACACGGCGCGACAGCGCATACGGGAAGCATGGCTTTTGCCCTGGCGAAAGCCTTCCTCTTGTTGCAGACGTTGCTGTTCTGTCAGTTGTATAACTTTGATCTTTGCGATAGTTGTAAGTGTTTATGAAGATAAAGCACAAACATGCGCAAAAATTTTGATATAAACTAATTTTCAACATCTACTTATCACTATTGCGAGTATAAAGATTTCGTTAGTTTTAAATTTCTTGGTACAAAATTAATCATTTATGCTCAACTCCATGCAATTTTTTGTGTGAAATAAAAGGTCGAGGAGAATTCGGGAGTATTTGCTCACAAAAGAGTGCAATAAATTATTCAGAAGCCCCCGGTAACAAGCAGTTGCCAAGAGCTTCCATTCTTGCATGAAAAATTGTCGTCTAATAAGTTCGTTGAGATTCTCTTTCCTTATTGTCCCGGTAAACAGTGTTGACCTTGTTTCTGCCGAATGACCATGATACCCTGCATGAAACAGCGTGAGAATGAATGTTATTATTTGAATTCATCACGTAGTCATTGTAAATTGAAGTAGATTTTGTGATGTTCCATCCAAACGGGTCATTTACTGAAAGCGATAAGTTCAAACGGTTGTTTAGTAAAGCGTATCGGATGTCAAGACCTATCAGAGATATAGAAGAGTAATGGATCATCCTGTCTTTCCATGGGAAATAGTGGCTGACTCTGAAATTCAGAATGAGTGTCTTCTGACTGTTAAGCATCCATGAGCTATTAAGTTCAAGCTTTCCGCTCCAGCCATCATCATCCGATTCTTTGAAATCCGACACCTTTGATTTGACTGTCGAATAGAACACCTCACCACCAAGTTTAAGATTCCACCACCGGAAGAAGGAACGGTTGTAGGATGCATAAAGCCCGGTTTTGTTTGTATTTAGGCAATTCTCCGGAATGGTATACCGGCTACCGTCAGGATTGAATCTCGTAATGTTCCCGATTGCGTTGTGAGTGTATGAGTTATAAAGGACAGTGTATACTCCTCGGTTGCTATAGTTGATTTCGGCATTGTGGGAAATACTTGGGTCAAGATCAGGATTACCGGAGAAATAGTCACTAACGGTTGTATAGTATCTGAACGGATTCAGGTCGCCGAAATTTGGGCGAGAAATACCCATAGAATAGGACAAAGAGAATCTGCCGACCTCGGCTTTATTCCAGCTGAGATTAAGCGAAGGGAAGAGATAGCCGTAATTCTTGTCGTGATACATATTATCGACAATCTGGTAGCCTTTTACATTCGTATATTCATAGCGGAGACCGATTTTACCGAAGAAAGAACCGGAAAAACTTTTTTCAACACTCACATATACTGCAGTCGTCTTTTCATTATAATCGAAAGAATTACTTTGCAATTTATTGTTTACCCAACCTCCGTTAATGAAGTCAGAGATCTGCAGTTTGGTATGGTTGTCAACTCCGGTGTATGCTGTACCCACATCCATTCTAAAAGAAGTGAAAGGAAAAGCGGCATCTAATTTTATGGAGTTGATACGGTATTTATTAATAGCGTCATCAGTGAGGCGAGTTGAATTATCATTATCCTGCCAAGTGGAAACATCAGAGAATGAACGGGTGTGCCTATTAAAGAAGTTATACGTCAGACTAAGCATCTTTCCCTTCTCGTCAAGAGCCCAATCTCCGAAGACAGTAGCAGTGATGGCATTATTTGGACGGGCCGGAGAGAAGTTGCGTGAGAATGAAGCAATACCGTTATTAAAGGTTTCATCAAAAATATTACTTTGTAAACGCATCATGCTGTAATTAAGGATTACACCAGCACTCAACCGATCAGTAAACTTATATTTAAATAATCCATTCGCTCCTATTGTACGATTGACGAAATGATTGGTCCTATCAGAGAAGCGGTTGTAATCGGAAAAGGCAT
>CAZXHO010000413.1:0-1964 GCA_964640365.1 uncultured Sangeribacter sp.
AACAAATCGTTTGATATAATTAGTCCAAACTACATATCCGTCACCCGTCAGATGAAGACCGTCATTCGTGTAGGCGGGGTTTAGTTTATATGAATCCGTTGCCGTAAGAATTTCCCACAGATCTATATATACGGCATTATTGTCTTCAGCAATTTTCTTTATCTCCTCATTGAAGTGAATAATTGTCTGCTCCTTATCCTTCAGATTTTTATATCTTCCAAAGTCATTGTTTATCGGCATTACTGACTGAAGATATAATTTGGTTTCGGGCGCCTCTTTCCTGATTTTTTTAACCAGATTTTCATATTGGCTTTTCAAAGCTTCAACTGAAAGATGGTGTGACACATCATTAATACCTATGAGAAGAAAAATCTTTGATGGGGAACCTGAAAGAATCTGAGAAAGTCTTTCAGTAACACCGGATATTACATCTGCACTGATCCCACGGTTTTTTACATTAGGATTATTGAAAAGTTCAGCAAATTCGCCTCCATCCGTTATAGAATTTCCCAAGAAAACTATGTCATTTGAAGAAATGGGAAGTTTATCGAACAAAGAAACTTTCTGACGCCAATATTCACTCCTTTCAACCGGAAAAGCTGAAGAGGATAATAAAGGGAATGAAAGTAAACCCAAGATTAATATTGCAAACCGTCGGTTGATCATTTCATTTCTTTAGTATGATAAATTATAAGACCTTCCATAGGAGCTCGGGTGATTTCTGTAGCACGATATCCAACGGATGAAGCTGCCTCACGTACAATTTTATCAAAGTTATATGCAATGGAACCTGTAAAACTCACATCGAGTGAATGTGAACCTTTGTACATCGCCACATTTCTTTTTACGAATCTTGTAAGCTCCTTCAAAACCAATGAATAGATATATGGATTCCAAAGATGCTTTTTAATGAACGGCACTAATGATGCGAGATACTTATTGGGAGCGGGATCACAATACACATGATCAAGGATGTCGGGTAATGTGAGTTTATATTCTTCCAAAAACATCTCTCTTACGTTTTCTGGAAGTTGCTCTTTAAAGACATCACTCAAAAGTCTTTTTCCCAAAGCGGCACCACTGCCTTCATCACCAAGCACATAACCTAAAGAAGGAATTTGAGACACAATCTTTTCACCATCATAAAGACAGGAATTGGAACCTGTTCCAAGAATACAGGCAATACCTTTACGGTTTTGGAACAATGATCTGGCAGCTGCAAGTAGATCTGAATTTACAAAACATTCCGCTCCGGTCCATATTGATTCCAATACCAGTTTCACTTTCTCACAGATGGCTGGAGTAGCACAACCTGCTCCATAATAGTGAATTTCCTCCACAGGTATTTCATCCAGCAACATAGCATGAACTTCTCTGAAAGATTTTTCGATTGTTTCAGGAGAAGAGAGTAGGGCGTTAAGTCCGTCGGAAACAAAAGACTGCACAACAACTCCATCTGAATCGATCAATGTCCATTCTACATTAGTAGAGCCTGCATCAGCTATAAGTTTATTCTTCATGAAAAATATCCTATAAAAAGAGAAGAAAGTTAATGTTCATCCCGGCAGCCATGAATTCTGTCTTTATTAACATCCAAGGCTCCAGAGGAATCATTCACAAAATTAATAATAATTTTATAAGTATGCAAATAGAAAAGGCACCCACAGGGGGTGCCTCTCACATTTTCTCTAATCTAACCACCTTTCCGGCTCGGCGGTTGTACTTTTTATACTTTTAAGTCTGAGATTAGAAACCTTCCGGATCAGCGTAGTTTGACCATTCACCTACGATCTGACGGAGTTGAGTGTCACCCATTGTACGGAGGTCAGTGAGGTTGACATTGTAGCTAATGTTAAGATAACTTAGCATCTGGTCAAAGCTTACGTCAAGAGTCTGAAGCTGGTTTTTGCTTACGTTAACTCTCTGGAGTAAAGTAAGTTTGCTAAGATCAACATAAGTGAGGT
>CAZXHO010000414.1:0-1931 GCA_964640365.1 uncultured Sangeribacter sp.
ATCTAAAACTGCAGTTGACCAAAATGCCCTGAATGATGCCTTTAAGGTCTTCTCAACTCCGTTGCGTTGGGCCACTAAAGATAAGGCTATTGCTGCGACCGATAAACTTATTCAGACTATATCAAAAAATCCTACCCTCTTGCTTCAATTTACGAAAGCGGCTGAAGAAACCATTTACGGTCCAAGGGCAGAAGTATGGATTGACGAGGTATATCTGAAATTTCTCAATGCTATAGTAAAGAACAAAAAGATCTCTGAAGGCAGAAGACAGAAATATGAGAATCAATTGAAGACTCTCAATAATTCTCTTGTCGGCAATTTAGCGCCTGAGTTCAACTTTGAAAATCTCAATGGAGACAGAGCTTCCTATTTTCCAATGGCTACTCCTACGATCATTATCTTCGGAGATCCGACTAATAGAGATTGGCGAATGGCAAGATTGAAATTAGAAAGTAATGTAACTTTGACAGACGCTTTAAACAAAGGAAAGGTCAATATTCTGTATATGATTCCCAATAAGTCAGAAGGCTGGCAAAAGGATGTATCAGGATATTCCGGTAAATGGACAGTGGGATGTGGTGATAAATTAAATGAAATTTATGATCTCAGAACCGAACCTTCTATTTATCTGATAGGATCTGATGGTAAAATTTTGATGAAAAATACTACCCTTCCGGGAGCCGTTAACAGAGTGTTAGAGCTGATAAATTAAAAATTGATAAAAGCAGCTTAGTCAGAATTATATGAGAAAACAAAATTTATCCGGATTCATTAAGCGAACCTATTTCCGTTTTACAGGATATTCCTATACAAACTTGGGAAGATTGTTTCTGCGTCTTTTTGTAGGCATAATGCTAATGCAATTCGGAATCCGTCAGATTATAAATTTCGATCACATCAGCCAAATTTTCCCTTCGGTTCTTGGCATGTCTTCTTCAGTGTCTTTATCAGTACTGATAGGCATCGAAGTGATCTGTTCGATATTCATAATGGCAGGTTTTCTCACAAGAGTGATGATTCTGCCTCCGTTTTTCGCTATGCTGACGGCAGAATATTATCTACTTCATGACTATGTTGCGATTGCTACCTATCAACTCGACTGGCAGCAGCAGGGTTACGTGCCAATCATGTTTTTAGGAATTTATTTTTTCCTTATGCTGGTTGGACCCGGTAAAATTTCAGTTGATTACTTTTTATCCCTCCACATCATTCATACTGAAAATAAAAGTGAAGGAGAACTGGAGGAAGTATGAAAATAGCTGTTTTGATCTCAGGCGGTGTCGACAGTGCTGTAGTGGTTCATAAACTATATTCAGAGGGCCATGATCTTCATCTGTTTTATATCAGGATTGGTATGGATAATGGTGAAGGAGATTGTTCTGCCGATGAAGATATAGAGATGTGCACTCTCATTGCAAGAAAATATAATCTCCCATTAAGGGTGGTGTCTCTACATCAGGAATACTGGGATTATGTAATGAAATATGCACTCGATACGGTCAGGAAGGGTCTTACTCCCCATCCGGACATGATGTGCAACAAGATAATTAAATTCGGATTTTTCGAAGAACGCTGGGGAAAAGATTTTGATAAGACTGCTACAGGTCATTATGCTTCCATCAGGGAAGTAAATGGTAAAAAATACCTTGGAAAAGCTAAGGATCCGGTGAAAGATCAGACAGATTTTCTTGCTGGCATCTCTTACGACCAATTGTCTCATCTTATTTTCCCTCTCGGGGATATGGACAAGTCGGAAGTTAGGGCGATTGCCCGACAAGCCGAACTTCCTAATGCCAGCCGTAAGGATTCACAGGGAATTTGCTTTCTTGGTAAGATAGATTATTCGGATTTCATAGCCCGACACCTTGGTGAAAAGGAGGGCCCGGTAATTGAAATTGAAACAGGGAAGAAAATAGGTGTTCATAAAGGTT
>CAZXHO010000415.1:0-1914 GCA_964640365.1 uncultured Sangeribacter sp.
ATTGATATCAAGAAGCACCATATTGTCTTGATACCTCACATTGAAACCTTTGGCATAATCAGGATGAATCCTACTGACTGAATCAGCTACTATCGAACTATTTTCCAATACAGCTGTAGAACTGTGCTTATATCCACAAGCCACCTGAGTAAGTGCTACAGCGACTGGGATAAGATATTTTAAATATTTCATAAATCTTTATTTTTCAGGTATGTATATAATTTCTCCATTTTCGAGTTGATAAGCCGTTCCTACACGCCGTCCTTTTGAACCGTCTGTCGGTGAATCTAAGTCGGAGAGAGTGTATTTTTTAATTTCATTTCCCTCTTTCGATATAATTTCCATATTTTCCATCCCGGGATTCTTTACCAAGGTATAATCCTCTTTGGAGAATATTTCACTCATATTAAAATGGACCACTAATGCCACCATCAGTGCTACTGCAAACACCATAGCTACATCAAAGAGGTTTGTCAGCATTCCAAGAGGATTATCGTGCTCACCGTTATCTAAAAGTATCGGATTCTGTCTCATTTGTCGGTCAATTTATGAAATATAAATTCAAGAGCATTATAGGCTTTAGCAAAAAACTGTTGTCTTACCTGTAAGGTCGCTAACCCTATTCCTGCCACAAGCATTCCCACCACAGTGGTAGCAAACGCTACTTGCATATTGTATGCCATGGAAGCTATGTCTCCTGTAGCAAGACCCACAAGAGCCGGACCCATCGGTATCAATGTGCCCATCAATCCAAGCATCGGTCCAAACTTAATCAGGAGTCTGTTCTTGGATAGTTCTTGTTGTACATCGACTTGGAAATCAGCAAGCGAATGTTCGCAATATAACCTGTCTTCTTTATGGAGAAGTATGTCCCATAGGCATTTCCCTACAGGAGATTTCTCGGATTTTCCAGTGTTTATGTCTACCTCCATCAAAGAATCGGCATCAAAATCCTTCACTACATGTTGAAGACGAGAGGTCAATTCGCGATTACTCTTCCACTCGGAGAAAAAGCCTCCCACAAGTGTGATGGCCTTCACCAATAGAAATAGAAGCAGCAAAATCACTGGTATAAGTAGTCCATTCGAGATAATGAAAAGTATGTCAGAAATTGCTGTCATAATATACCATAGATTAAAATGTAAATGATTAAACAGGATATTGTGGAGAGATAAAGCCATGCATTATCACTTCTCAACCAACGCAGAAAGAATATAATTCCGGAGAGGACTACTCCTGCTATTACAGCAGCTATCAATCCAATGGCATTAAAGTTCGCTCCACTGACAACCCGACTCAACCACAATGCCAATAGCATCACAGGGAAGATCATCATCAGCCCGGGATAATGCGAAAGAATTCTCTTCACTTTTCCATCATTAAAAAGATAGGCAAAATATATCAGCAATTCTATGCATCCTAAAATGCATATCGATTGGAGGTTCAAGATCCCAAAAATGTCTTGCATTGATAGTCGGGTAAGCCACATTGTGGAGAAATAAGCCATTGCCATCCATACAATAACCCAAATCAGTGATTCTTTCTTCCCCATCACTGATAGCCTCTGGCTATCTAAAACGACTATTACAAGACATAGAATGTTAAATATAGCTATTGTCATGACCTCATCCTCCTTCTGATTATTAATACCGAACTAACAATGATCATAAAAAGGATTACACCTGCTATGACATAATAAGCATTAGATTGCGATGTCAAATCAGAGATCTTATTAAATTTCTCTTCTTTCAAAACTTTTGCATCTTCACTTTGGGCAGTTGCTTTTGCAATATGATATAGATATTTGTCGCTATTTGCCTTGTCGAGTTTGGAAGCAGTAAATTCCTGAAGTTTAGCATTGGCACATACAAACTCTGTGCAGGGAGCACCATACTTCTCAGTAATCTTGGCATG
>CAZXHO010000416.1:0-1894 GCA_964640365.1 uncultured Sangeribacter sp.
TCGTTTTTATCTTCCACATTGAGTCTGATGAAATCTGCTTTATCAACCGGATATTTTTTTAGCAACTTTATCGCTGTTTTGAAGTCAACCGGAGATGACGGGTAAGTGACCAGATTGTGTAACGGATATATAACTAACTCTTCTTTCGAAAGAATGCCTCCTTTTTCTATATTGATTATTGTTACAGAGTGAGGGTAATCTTCATCAAATCCGATAGCTATGGGACTACCAGAATATCTTACTTTTCCAAGTTGATCTATGTCATGGGGAAAATGTATATGACCAAGAGCTACATAATCATAAATAGGATTAAAAATATCATATCCTACCGCATTGATATTTCCTGTCATATCTTTACATTGTTCCTTATTTACTTCTTTTCTGACAGTTAAATGAGCCATCAACACAAATGGCAGTTGCATATGATTGGATTCAATAAAGCAAGTCGCCAAAGATTCGAAAAACGTTCTCTCAGGCTTATCTTCTTTATCTGATTTGGCTAAATAAGCTCTATTGATAAATGGAACAGCAGCAACGTAACCTTTCCCCGGTACAGTTATTATATTTTCTGTAAAATCATAGATACCATCCTTCTTTCTTACATTTCCTATAACATGAATTCCTATACTCTTCCATAGATTTCTATTCACCTCTATTCTTGATGCACTATCATGATTCCCTGAAGTAACGATTATTACCATCTCGGGAGAAACTTCATGAAGTTCAAGCAAAAAATCAGTAAATATTTTTTGACAGTAGGCTGACGGATAAGAAATGTCAAAAATGTCACCACTAACTAATAATGCATCAGGTTTTTTCTGCTTTACTATTTCCTTTAATTGAGAAAAGAAATGTATATGATCATCCATTCGGTCATAACCATATAAGGTAGTACCGAGATGCCAATCAGAGGTGTGCAGTATAATCATATTATGGAGTGGAAATGTTCTATACAGATATTATTGGTATTCAAATTTATATAAAATCTTCGAATTATCCAACTCATAATAATTATCAAAAAATTCTTTATTTAATAATCTAAATTAGCCTAAGATTTGTTAAAATATTAGTCGAATGTGAACTCGATAACTTTAAAATTCCACTTAATTCCACGATACTATGTCAAATCAGGAGACAAAATTACATAAGATATTTAAACAAAAAGGATTATATGACTTTCTACATGTCATTATTCTCCTGCTTTCAATATTTCTTGTTGTAGCTATCTCAATGGATACATTTAAAAATGAAGCTTTTTATAGAGTTCCTAAATTTTTAAAATTCCAATTTTGGGTATGCGTCTTGTTTTTGTTAGACTTTTTTGTGGAGTTTTTTCTCTCTGCCAATAAATGGTCATACCTGAGATCCCATTTCTTCTTCTTTCTCGTTTCGATTCCGTATAATTCCATTATCCTCCATTATGGTTGGAATTTCGATCCTCAGATCACTTATTGTATCCGGTATATTCCTTTGATTAGAGGAGGTTATGCTATGTCTATAGTGATAAGCTGGTTCACCTATAATAAGGCTACAGGTCTGTTTATCTCCTACCTCACTACCTTATTGTTTACAGTTTATTTCGCCTCTCTTGCATTCTTTTTATTTGAACATAAAGTCAATCCTTTGGTGCCAAATTATGACGCAGCTTTATGGTGGGCATTTATGGATGCTACCACTGTAGGTTCAAATATTATAGCAGTGACTACTGTAGGGAAGATACTTTCAGTTCTTCTTGCGGCTCTTGGAATGATGATGTTCCCGATCTTCACTGTTTATGTTACCAATATACTCACCAAACATAATGAACAAGGGAAAAAATATGGAGCCGATCAATCAATTTTAGCTGACCCACAACCGGCTCCGGTCAATCCGGCTCCACAACCAACTGATGTAA
>CAZXHO010000417.1:0-1885 GCA_964640365.1 uncultured Sangeribacter sp.
TACATTGCGGGTATCAGGTACTTGCTTTGCGAGTACAATGATATTTAAGCTCATAGTAGATGGAATTTATAGTTTGTTTGTTGTTTCAATACGGTTTTCTTGGCAAAGTTACTAAAAAAAGTTTAAAAGTGCCTACTGATTGTCGACTCTTGTTGCCTTTATCTTTTGAAATATCACGAAATTTAACTAATTTTGTCGCATTCAAACAAAATTAGTTGCGTTTTTTCTATACTCGCATCAATATATTTTATTTTGATTTCAAATCTCGGATATTAAAGTGAAAAAGATATTTTTACTGTTGTTTTTCGCGGCTTTCGCTTTCAACAGTGTCTGTGCATATACATTGGAAGATGCCAAAAAAGTGCTTGCGGATGGAGATGCGGCTGAAGCACGACAAATACTCGAGCGCTTGGCAGCTGAGAATCCCAAAATAAAAACAAATCCACAGTTTATATATGTTTCAGGAGTATGTGAATTTGAATCAGGAAATTATTCCAAGGCAAAATCTTTACTTGAAGAAGCTAATAAAAAGGGGAATGGGGCAGCAAATCTATATCTCGGCAGAATTGCTTTCTTAGACTATGATTTTGATAGCGCTTCCGAGTATTATGATGATTTCCGTAGATACAGAGATAAACATAAATTAACCGGTGAGGAGACTTTAGATGAATATGAAAAGCAACTCAATACGGCTGAGAACGCTTTGGAGCGTGTCGAAAAAATTGTTGTGATAGATTCTATTGCTCTACCATTCGATACATTTTATGAAGCTTACAAGTTGCCTTCTTCCGCAGGTAGAATACTATCTCCTTTTGAAATACCATTTGATAATCACAAGGAAGGAGTAGAGATGGCTTTCTTGAACGAAAGCGGAGATTACATGATTTGGGCTGAACCCGACAGCTCGGGAAATGTAGGTTTGGTTGAAAGCATTCGTCTTGTGGATGGCACATGGCAAGAACCCGTGGCTGCTCCGGCTGACATACTTAATAAAAACGGATATGCAGATTATCCTTTCATGATGTCTGACGGCACAACTTTATATTATGCCTCAAACGGTAATGATTCAATGGGAGGTTATGACATTTATGTAGTTACACGTGATGCGTCTACAGGGGAATTCCTGCAACCGTTGAATATGGGGATGCCATTTAATTCACCGTATGATGATTATATGCTTGCTATTGATGAGGAAAACGGTATAGGCTGGTGGGCTACCGATAGGAATCAGCTTGGTGATAAAGTAACTGTTTATGTCTATCTTATCAATGATTTAAGAAAAAACTACGATTCTGATGATGAGATGATAATAGAAATGGCCAAGCTTTCCGACTATCGTGCCACTCAGGATCCTGAAGACAGAGCATCCTATGAAGAAATGCTTTCTCTGATAGATAATATAGGCAAGAATGATAATAAGAGGCAACCTGAGTTTACCCTTCCTATAGGGGACGGGAAATACTATCATTATTATGAAGAATTCCACAATTCTGCTGCCAAAGATGCTATGAGATCATATTTATCTTTAGCCAATGATATTGAACAGACTGAGGCACAACTTCAAAAATTGTATAAAAAATATTCTTCCACCAAGTCGGCAGATGTCAGAAATGAGATACTGCAGCTTGAGAAGGAATTGGATGGTATGAGGAAGGCTCTTGTTTTTAAACGGAGTGAGGTTTATCGTCTGGAAAACCGGAATTAATCATAAATACAGATAGTTGCTTCTAAAATGTCAACTATCTCATAAGTATGTTTAAGATCTTAATATCTTGTATCTTACTTAATGGATCTAAAAGCAATTATTGATTCTTCTGATAATTATAATTTCCATTCACACACTCAATTTTGTGATGGGAAAGACTCAATGGAAGATATAGCCGGC
>CAZXHO010000418.1:0-1882 GCA_964640365.1 uncultured Sangeribacter sp.
GCAACATCTGAAAATGGCGAAGGTGCATTTCTTGCTATGTCAGATGCTCTTTCCATGAGTGGGATTACACCTGCTCAGATTGACTACATAAATGCACACGGCACGGGCACACCTGATAACGATAGAAGTGAATCCCAAGCTATCCTCAGACTTTTTGGCCCTTCTTATCCTCCGGTTTCAAGTACGAAGTCCTTTACCGGACACACGACTTCAGCCTCTGGTAGTATAGAAACGGTGATAAGCTTGTTGGCAATGCGAAACAATTTTATACCGTCCAATCTACGATGGGAGAATCATGCTGAAGAATGCATCGTGCCTTCCGATGGAAAGAGAGATGTTAAACTTCGAAATGTGCTATGCAACTCTTTCGGATTTGGAGGCAACGACTCGTCTCTAATTCTTTCTGCCGCACCGGTCTACTTGAATGAAATTGAAGATTCCGAGGACGTTATAATTTCTCCAGTTCGGGAAATTATCAATGACGAAAAGTTGTCGGACGTTAAAAAGTACGTTCCTCCTATGGAAGCTCGCCGTATGAGTAAAATTATGAAAGCAGCAATACTGACATCCATGCAGGCGATGGAATCAGCAGGGATCAATAAACCAGATGCGATCATAATCGCCACGGAATATGGCATGCTGGATCAGGGTGAGAAAATTTTAAATCACATAGAAAATGAGGGAGAGGAAGGCTTAAGTCCAACTCTTTTTATGCAAAGTACCCATAATACAATAGCCGGTACTTTGGCTACAAGACTTAAATGTCATGGTTATAATATAACCTATTCACAAGGACAGGATTCATGGGCGTTAGCTATTGCTGACGCTAAGCAATTGATTGCAGAAGGCAAAGCCAGGAATGTTCTTGTCGGGTTGCATGATTATTGCCCTGAAAAATTCCGTGCAATTTTTGAACTTGCAGGATTAGTCTATCCTAAGGAATTGATTTCAAAAAGCGTGATAGTTTCAAAGCGGGATTCAAGAAAGGAGGTCTCACATGCCTAATTCGGCTATGTTAAATTTATCGACCTATGGATTATTGCTGCTCGGTTTAATTCAGAGTGCAGTTCTTGCTTTTGGTCAAGTATTTCTGAAAATTGGTTTGATGAGAATGGAACCTTTTGGATGGAATTGGACCTTCTGGCGTTCAGCTTTGTTAAATTGGCAATTTGCTCTGTCTGGAATCTGTTTTGGAGGTGCCAGTCTGTTATGGATGTATATCATAAAAAAATACCCCCTAAGCATGGCTTACCCCTTAGTCAGTTTAAGTTATGTTTTTGGACTTTTAGCGGCGGCTTGGATTTTTCATGAAGATGTTAATCTTAATAAATGGATCGGTGTCGTATTGATAATGATTGGCTGCTACATCATTTCTAAACCATAAAAGTTATGCGTAAAATACTCTTATTAATAACAATGTGCTTTACGTTCTGTGTTCTCTTTGCACAAAAGTTGGACCAGACTACAGTTCTCACTGAAATCAGTGCGGCTGCTTCCTCTATAAAGACTATGCAATGCGATTTTGTTCAAACAAAGTCGTTGAAACTGCTTGGTGATAAAATGGTTTCCAAGGGTAAAATGTGGTGTCAGCAACCTAATATGCTTCGATGGCAATATGACTCTCCATACACCTATACTTTCATTCTAAATGACAATAAGGTGACTGTTAAGAAGGGTAATCATAGTGATGTGATTGATGTGAACAAAAATAAGATGTTCAAAGAAATTGCAAGAATTATGATGAACAGTGTATTGGGGAAAGTTTTGACCGATAAAACAGACTTTAAAGCCTCGGTTGCTCAAAGCGGACAATACTTTATTGTTACTCTTATACCGCAGAAAAAAGAAATGAAACAAATGTTCACCTCAATCCTTCTGCATT
>CAZXHO010000419.1:0-1865 GCA_964640365.1 uncultured Sangeribacter sp.
TTATTATATAATCTCATGAATTAAGTAGATGACTAACGGAAGATTTGTTTATAGAAGGGAAAATGACTTTCTTTTAGAATAACAATAACGTCTAATTAGAAGAGAGTTGAAGTAGAATCATATATTTTTGGGGTTAAAGTCTTAAAAACATCTTAAAAACTCATAATAGAGGGGAAAACATTGAATTGAAATCTTTTTTTTCTTAATTTTGTACTCCAATTAACAGGTTCTTTTATCTCAAGAACTATCAGATAAATTATATTCTAATGAAGATTAATTCCCGCATCTTTTCCTATTTTGGCATGGCGCTCATCACAATCCCAATGTTTGCCGCTAACCCAAACTTGCCAAAAGTGGAAATTCTTGGTAAAGAATATTACTACCACGAAATAAAAAAGGGAGAATCCCTATATGGAATTGCAAAAAAGTATGGCTGGGATGTTGAGGAGCTCGTAAGACTGAATCCGAACACTTCATCAGAAATGAATAAGGGTGCACGCCTTTACTATCCAACGGGGAAAGTTACAGTCGTAACAGAAACTCCTACGGAATTAAACATCGACAGTATTTCTTACGAACCTATAACCCATGTTGTAAAAAAAGGAGAAACAGTCTACAGTATATCACGTCAGTATAACGTGCCGCTTGACGTTATCTATGCCGCTTATCCAAATGCAAAATATGGAATAAAGATAGGAGATAAAATAGTAATAGAGCAATCTCCCGCCACAGTCTCTGACAAGTACCTTTATTATGTGGTTAAGCCCGGTGATACACTATATTCGCTTGCTAAAAAATATCATACTTCAATAGAAGATATTCTTGTTGCAAATCCTACAGTTTCTGAAAAGAATTTCCGGATAGGAGATACAGTACGTATAGCGGTCAACTCTAACACTAAACGCATTCACACTGAACTGGTAGAGGAGGAAAGGATCGCCAGCGTAGAGAGCTATAAAGTTGAAAAGAATGACACTTGGAGTTCTATAGCGAAAAAAACAGGTGTTGATGAAGAAACATTAAAGGAAGCTAATGAAACCACCGGCAAACTAAAGAAAAATGCTGTAGTTAATGTGCCCGTAGTCGAAACTGTGCAAGTTGAAAAGCAAGTTGAGTCAGAAGATCCTCGCGAACTAACTTCAGACGGCATTCAGGAACTTTATGATTCCATCCACAACATTGATTCAGACAATCTCTCACTTACAGAAGTTAGAATTGCTGCGATCCTTGACGAGCCTACCTCTAACAGGGATCTCGACTTTTCACGTGGTTTCCTTTTGGCTATAGATGAACTTAAGAATGCTCCTTATAAGATAAATTTCAAAATTATCGATGGACGAGCTTCCACTACTTCCGTAACGGAAACACTGGATGAATATGAGCCAAACCTGATTGTTGCCACTGCAGATAAGAATTTCCCTGCTTTCTTAGCAGATTACGGTAATACCAATCATATCGAAGTGGTTAATGTTTTCGATGTAAAAAATGAGCTTTACGAAGACAATCCCTCAATGGTTCAAATCCTTCCACCCTCTTCCTATTTCAATGAGCAGGTGGCGGCACGCTTGGCAGAAGAGTTTCAGAACAGAAAATTAATCATTGTGGGAGCAACTGACTCCGGTGACGGAATAGCGGAAATTCTAATACCGACCTTTCAGGAATATTTTAAATCCGAAGTCTCTATAGCAGACCTCTCCGATGTGGTTCTTTCAGATAATGATTCTTATTTGATTTATGCTAATCCTTCTAAAAAAGAGGAAATCGCAGATATCATGCAGGGTGTTGAAAATCTAAAAGAGAAATATCCTTTTGCAGACATTTCCGTTGTTGTCCGTCCAAGTTGAGTGACGCTTATCGATACCCTT
>CAZXHO010000420.1:0-1862 GCA_964640365.1 uncultured Sangeribacter sp.
TTACATGATGCATGAAACGCATGGCGAGCACGAATTCCTTGGTGTGTTTATCTTTGGCAAATCCAAGAGATTTTGCTTTCTCTACCATTGCTGCTATATCGTGGTGACCACCGAAATTAAAGTTAATAACCTCAGCCATTTTACCATCTTTGGCTTCGATCATGTTTACGTAATAAGATTTCTTTTCTGTTTCCATAGTGTAAAAAGTTTAAATAATTTATTGAATAGTATAAATTGGAAGGTGGGGATAGAACCTGTCGGATATGCTTTCGCGGTTCCTATATCAACCTTCCATAGTAATAACAAATTTCATATCCTTGCCTCGGGTTAAAGAAATCTAAAGGTTATAATCATATATTAATCGTGGAAATGCTTGCCCTATAAAACTATTTGAATATGCTTGAAGTTATTCCTATATAAATCATATAAATGTGCCTGTTCGGTTGACCGGTTGCGCAATAGGCAGGCGCGCTTATTTATTATTGACTAAACCATCTTTTATTTATGAGAAAAGAGAAATTACTGCTCTGGGGATATATCGACAAATCAGGAAACTATTTAATTGCTCCTCAATTTTATGATTGTGCCAACTTTCATGAGGATCTTGCAATGGTAAAATTGGAAGACTATAGAAGAGGGTATATCGACAAGTCGGGAACATTCGTCATCCAACCTCGGTTTCAGTCAGCAGGAAATTTCAGCGACGGCTTAGCACGCGTGATGGAAGACGGGAAGTGGGGTTTCATTGATAAGGAAGGTAATTACGTAATAGCGCCCGAATTTGAAAAGGCAGCGGAATTCAGGGATGGTCTTTCCATGGTGGTGGTTGACGGAAAATACGGTTACATCGATCGCAGTGGCAAATACGTAGTTCAACCGAAATATGAATATGTCGGAGATTTTCATGATGGTCTTGCTTGGGTGTGCATAGACAGAAAATACGGATATATAGATCGTGACGGGAAGTATGCTGTAGAACCGCAATTTGAAGTTGCCAACGATTTTGAAGAGGGTTTGGCAGTTGTGAGAGATGCCGGTTTGTATGGATATATAGATAAGAATGGAGTGTTCGTAATAAACCCCGTTTATAAGACAGCCGGTAATTTCAGGGATGGAGTGGCGCGTGTGAATGCTGATGGAAGAAGTTTCTTTATAAATAAAAAAGGGGAAGAAGTACCTGAACCGTTGGCTGAGCCTCAGCAACTTGTATATAGCGAAGGTCTTGCGCCTGTACGCGATGGTGATAAGTGTGGCTACGTGAATGAAGCCGGGGAAATTGTGATATTGCCGAAATATCATGATGCCGAGCCCTTCAGGGATGGATTGGCACGTGTGAGAACGGGTGCAAAATCTAAATGGGGCTTCATTGATAAGAACGGAAAATCACCGTTTAAAGAAAAGTTTGAACAAGCACAGGATTTTAGTGACGGAGTGGCACGTGTATTGGTAGAAGTTGAAACAGAAAAATAGAGGGTTCAAATTGACCTAAAATAGGAAGGGAAAAATATCTTTAAATCATGCCTCGGATAGCGTAAAATCCGGGGCATTTGTATATAAAAAAATAAGTATCTCTTGGCAAGAGATACATAGACTGATGCAAAGTTACTAAAAATATCTGAAAAAGATACTTATAAGTCTTTAAAATCTTTTAAAAACGAGCCCAAATAATAGAAATGTTTTGGAATTTGAGTTTTGAGTGCTTTGTAATTTATTGACATTCAACAAATTACATATTATTACTATCTCTTGCCAAGAGATAATAATAATATTTCGCAATTTGGCAGGTCTTACTTAGGCTCCAACCCCTTGGAAAGCACCTGTATAGGCTCGTCCATGAGATCCGAGGCGAAAGTAGACGGACG
>CAZXHO010000421.1:0-1855 GCA_964640365.1 uncultured Sangeribacter sp.
AGGAGGACAGGAATCCACTACAGCTGTGTTGCATCATCCTGAGTTTTATAAAGCTGCGTATTCAGCATGCGGATGTCATGACAACCGCATGGATAAGATATGGTGGAATGAACAATGGCTCGGTTACCCTGTAGACGACAGTTATATTAAGGCATCGAATGTGGAAAATGCACATCTGCTTACGCGTCCGCTTATGCTTGTTGTAGGCGAACTTGATGACAATGTGGATCCGGCTTCCACAATGCAGGTAGCTGATGCTCTGATTAAGGCAAATAAAGATTTTGAACTTGTGGTTATTCCCGGGGCAGCTCATACCTTAGGAGAATCTTTCGGAGAACATAAGCGTTATGACTTTTTTGTCCGCCATCTGCTGGGAGTTGCTCCACCGTCATGGGAAGAAATTACCTATTGATAAATTTATCTCATAGATTCAGAACTAAATCCTCATGAAGAGGGTTATAACTGAGGGTGTGTTTCACAAACGAAACACACCCTCAGAGGTTATGAAACCCACATTGAAGGGAAATATTTTCATGTCTGCAGCCAAGGTGTTTTCAGGATTAAATGAAAATGCCCTGCGATATCTTCTGCCCACATGGATGGGGGCACTGTCAGGAGTTGTATTACGACTTGGTGTTGGATCGTTACTCTTTTGGATATATGGTTTTTTCACTAAAAATAAATTTCCGAAAGCCTCGGTGCGCGATGTAATTACATTGTTTGGGGTTGGAGTGGTGTTTGTGTTCGGATATATGTGGACCCTGCTTGAGGGATTAAGTTATACCACTCCTATATCATCTTCAATTTTTATAAGCCTGCAGCCGGTATTCGTGTACATTATATGTCTGTGCCTCCGTACGGAGCATCTGTCGAAAGGAAAAGTAGCAGGTATTCTCATAGGATTCGGGGGAGCACTTTTGTGTATTTTGACGCAACACAGTAGCGAAATTGCAACCGATCCATTCAAGGGCAATATGTTCTGCCTTTTGTCATCGGTTCTCTTTTCCGCCTATCTTGTAATTGAAAAGGAATATCTTAAGCGTCTTGGAAACGCAATGGTTTCGAAATGGACCTTTATGGGTGGTGCGGTTGCTGCCGCGGTTGTGGTTTGTTTTACGGGTTGGGATGCCAAGGTGCTGACACAGGGAATATTCTCCACACCAATGCTTGTGCTTCTTTTTGTCTTGATTTTCCCCTCTTTTGTAAGTTACCTTCTTGAGGATATGTCGCTTAAGCTTCTTCCTGCCACTGTAGTTGCACTTTATGGAGATATGATTCTTATCGTTGCTGCCATCACCAGTTATATTCTCGGACAGGATCATTTCTCATGGTGGCAAATGCTTGCCATAGCTCTCATGCTTGTTTCGGTTTACCTTGTGGAAGTTGCCGAGCGCAAAACACATAATCCTGCAAACCTTTCTACGGAAAAAGCCTCTCAATAGTTGAAGAAAGTAATTATACAATCATTGTTTAAACTACATACTACTATTATGGAAAATAAAATATCAGACAAGGAAAAATCAGAGATTATCCTTAATAATATCCTTACCCGTACGAGCGACAGGATGTTTGATCCTTCAAAAGAGATAGACCCGGACGATCTGCAGGCAATACTGCAGGCTGCCATGGCAGCACCTACAGCAGTAAATAAACAACCGTGGCAATTTGTTGTAGTGACAAATCGTGATCTTCTCAAGCAACTTGCCGCAGATTTGCCCTATTGCCATATGGCTAATGAAGCCGGTGCAGCAATCGTTGTGTGTGGCGACAAGAACCGTTTCCTTGAAGGTGAGGATTCGCAATTATGGATTCAGGATTTGTCGGCTCCTTCCGAAAATATTTTGTTGGCGGCTCA
>CAZXHO010000422.1:0-1854 GCA_964640365.1 uncultured Sangeribacter sp.
GTTGATCTTATTCCCGAAAAGGTTGATCTCATCAACAAGCGTAAGTCTCCAATACAGGATGAATACATTGAGAAATATCTTGCTGAAAAGGATTTGGATCTTACCGCCACTCTTGATGGAGCGTCTGCTTATGCTGACGCAGATTTTGTGATTATTGCAGCTCCGACTAACTATGATCCTGTAAAGAACTATTTTGACACCCATTGCATCGAGGACGTAATCGACCTTGTGCTGAGCGTCAATCCTGATGCAGTAATGGTGATCAAGTCTACAATCCCTGTTGGCTATTGCCGCAACCTCTATGTGAAGTATGCAGCTAAAGGGGTTAAAAAATTCAATCTACTATTCTTTCCCGAATTCTTGCGCGAAAGCAAGGCACTCTACGATAATCTCTATCCGTCCAGAATAATTGCCGGAATACCCAAAATCATAGACAAGCTGGAATTTGAGGAGGAAAATAATGCAATAGAAGCTGTAACAGATATAACCAAACTGGAGGAAGCGGCACATACGTTTGCCTCACTTTTGAGGGAAGGCGCTCTTAAAGAAGCCATACCGACACTTTACATGGGTATGAAGGAAGCGGAGGCAGTGAAGCTGTTTGCAAACACATATCTTGCCTTGCGTGTCAGCTATTTCAATGAACTTGACACCTATGCCGAAGTCAAGGGACTCGATGCAAAGGCAATAATAGAAGGTGTGGGTCTTGATCCACGTATAGGCACACACTATAACAATCCATCCTTTGGCTACGGAGGATACTGTCTGCCCAAAGACACCAAACAGCTTCTCGCAAACTACTCCGATGTCCCACAGAACATGATGTCGGCAATTGTCGAAAGCAACCGTACACGCAAGGATTTCATAGCGGAACAAGTGTTAAATAAGGCTGGATGGTCACGCGAGACACCTGTCACAATCGGAATTTATCGACTAACCATGAAATCCAACAGCGATAATTTCCGTCAGTCATCTATCCAAGGGATTATGAAGCGAATCAAGGCAAAAGGGGCACAAGTAATAATCTACGAACCAACCCTTGAAAACGGATCCTCATTCTTTGGAAGTAAAATCGTGAACGACTTCAACACCTTCAAATCCCAGAGCCAAGCCATAATTGCAAACCGTACTTCTCCTGAACTTAACGATAGTATCACCAAAGTTTACACGCGCGACATTTTTAATCAAGATTAATTAAAATGAAAATACTCGTTACCGGAGCTGCAGGCTTCATAGGTTTTCATCTTGTACGTGCACTGTGTGCAAAAGGCGAAATTGTGTTCGGAATAGATAACATCAACGATTATTATCCGGTCAGCCTCAAATACGCCCGACTTGCCGAATGTGGTATCCCCGAATGTCAGATCGTTCAGGGTAATACAGTACAGAGCACCTTGTATCCCAATTACCGTTTTAGTCGCATTGACATCTGCGACAAAACGAATGTCGATGCGCTTTTCGAAATAGAGAAATTTGATATAGTAGTGAACCTCGCCGCTCAGGCCGGTGTACGATATTCTATTGATAATCCTTATGCTTATATTGAAAGTAATATAGTTGGCTTTCTTAATATCCTTGAAGCTTCACGTGCCAACAAGATCCGCCATTTAATATATGCCTCCTCATCATCGGTCTATGGAGGGAATACAAAGATACCCTTTGCCGAGACTGACCGCGTTGACAATCAGGTGTCTATCTATGCCGCAACCAAGAAAAGCAACGAGCTTATGGCCAACGTCTACAGTAAGCTCTACAGACTTCCGACTACCGGACTGCGCTTCTTCACCGTCTATGGCCCATGGGGACGCCCTGATATGTCGCCTTTTCTTTTTATTGATGCAATTTTCAACGATC
>CAZXHO010000423.1:0-1843 GCA_964640365.1 uncultured Sangeribacter sp.
AAGTGCGACGAACTACTTTTCCCAAAAGAAACAGTGGCGATGCCGCATAAAAGAAATCGTGTTAAGGCTATCATACCACGGGTCTTGTTCATCCGTACAACACGCGCAAACGCCATGCAGCTTGAAAGAGAGGGTAGGGAGCATCCCGAACTCTCGGTGCCATTCTGGATCTACCG
Source organism: uncultured Sangeribacter sp. (assembly GCA_964640365.1). GTDB lineage: Bacteria > Bacteroidota > Bacteroidia > Bacteroidales > Muribaculaceae > Lepagella. The sequence continues at coordinate 177 of CAZXHO010000423.1, forward strand.
TTATCCGAAAGACAACCGCATTCAGGTTATACCGCAAAGCTCGATTAATCTTCTTCGGCTGCTAACCGCAGAAGATACAACGAGATGTGAGGTTTTTAATAAGAAAAAATTCAAGGAGAACCAGCGTGTAAGAGTAACGGGCGGTCCGTTCATGGGGTATGAGGGATATGTGGTGAGGGTGAAAAAGAATAAGCATGTTGTCGTTAAGATTGAAGGCGTATGCATGATCATGCTTCCTTTCATCCATCCTGATCTCCTTCAAATAATTGATTCTGATTAATATTATTAATAAATTGATTCTCTGAAGTTTTTTAAAGCATCAGAGATTATTGCTATCTCTCCAAATTTCTTCCCATGACTGTCTTCGAGCTTGAAAAGCTATATCATGGCAGGTCTATTCGCACTGATGTCAGGATTTTGGAAGGGCGTGAGCCGATTACCCGATATCCTGAGAGCCGGATCATTTCAGAAATGGAAAAACTTGCCGGTGAGTCTTACGAAGCTCGTTCGATAGTTGAGAGATGCCGCAAAGATCATGAGGCAGAAATGCGTCATCTTTCCTTGGTGTTCCGTCTGCCTTTAGGCAATTTCGGATATCTTAAATTCAATCCGAATTATCCTTACACTCCACAGGAGCTGAGTCTACTTCTCGATCTTTTCAGCACGCCGCGAACTTTCGCAGAACGCGAATTTCTTGTGGAGATAGTGGATATTGCAATTGATGTAATAGACGCTGCCAAAGACAAACAGTCTGTGGCGATGCTCGCTGCTACACTGGTTGAGCTTGACAGGACTAAAACCGTTAAGTCTCCGGTTTGGATATTGGATATTCTGCGGGGGGCAGTGAATGGATGGATTTCATCACCGGCTGTCGCCGATACGGAGATGGTACTACCTTTGCTCACACTTGCTTTCATTGATGAAGACTGGAAATTGCAACGCCGGGCTCAAAGAATCATCAATAGATGTTACATTGAGAGTAAAGAGGGGAAGGGGAGTGCTGAGTCTATATGTCTCTCCACAGCTTATAGTAGCTATCTAAACAGGTTCAGCACACGTAAAATTGCGAAGGAATGGTGTAGGCTTATAGGTTCACTCAATGAATTGGTAAGGTGCCTGCCGATTATATCGCTGCTTAGGTTACTCATAGCAGCATCCCGGATAGAAGAATTTACTCGCTTGCCGGAATCTTCAAAACGGATTCTTTTCGATCACATCGTTTTAGCCGGTAAATCAAGTGGATTCCCATATCAGCTATGTTTGGATAAACTTGCACCGAGCATCGGTACTATTCTTGCAAAGGCTCTATGAGAGGTTTTGACACTGTAACTTGTGAGGCTACGCTTCATCCTGCGTTTGATCTCAATCAGGTGGATTTTCAAAATCCTGAAGACGTAGTCAGCTTCGGAACGTTACTTTTTACTGCAGCTTCAAATCGTGAGAATGGTTCAGTTGCATACGGTTCGGAATTGCCGAAAAGAGATTCTTTTTCATATAAATATGGTGCCGATTACGTAAACGGTGCTGAATTTATTGGTGACAGGCTAAAGAATTTCGGAAGAAGAAATGGTGAATTTGTACCTTCATCAGACACATTGCGGAAGATAGCCCGTAATTGGCTACGTGAAGTTGACAAAGTGATAGATGGCATGACTCCTTCCGAGGCT
>CAZXHO010000424.1:0-1814 GCA_964640365.1 uncultured Sangeribacter sp.
CACGTGTTGTCTCACATATCTGACGGGCTGTAATCTTTCTACCGAGAATAGTGATGATATACCTGTTTTTGCCTTGCATATGCACCCATTCATCATACTCTTCTTCCGAAACGATATTAAAATCAACCTGAACTTTGAGATCGCTCGTCTTAAACAAGAGCTCTTTCAAAATCTCACCGCTACGGCGGCTGTCTGTTTTGAAAAGAATTCCCAATGAGAGGGTATGATGGATGTCAGCCTGACCCATGTCGAGAATATCCGCATCATAACGAGCCAGAATTTCGGTAAGAGCCGTAGTCACACCACATTTATCTGCACCGGATATATTAATAAGTATCAGTTCTCTTCTATAACTATCTTGAATTTCCATAAATTATCACTTTATAGGAGTCTTAATTTTACCCTTCTGACATTATTAAAAAAGGGACAACATCGCAAGTGTGTAGATGTTGTCCCATTTTTGATTCTAACTCAATTATTCTGCGTCAGATTCTTTGTCTTGTTTGTCAAGGAGAGCTATCTTTTCACGGATCTGAGCGATATCCTCTTTAGCTTTCTGGATTCTGCGCTCCATATCTTTCATCAGAGAGTTTCCAGCTGAAGATTTGATATTGAAGAAACCGAGATTATTCTCGATGGTCTTTAATTCAGCCTGACGGCTCTCAAGTGCTCGTACGAGACGGTCGCGTTCCTTACCTAGCTTATCACCTTCCATCTTACGTACTTCACCTTCAAAACGGCGCATTCTCTGACGAGATTCACGAAGATCAAAGGCTTTGTACAACCTGTCAAGCTGAGCTCTATATTCTGTATTGATTGAGTCCTTATGTTTGAATGGAACATGACCTGTCTTCTGCCATTCTGCCTGCAGATCTCGTACAGTTCCGATTAGCTCCCTACGCTCTGAATCATCAGAAATAGCAGCCAGGCGTTCAATAATGGATTTCTTGATTTTCAGATTTTCATTCTCTTCATCGCGTTTTCCATTAAGTATTTTCTTACGGGCATCATGGAAAGCATCAACAGCTGCACAGAAGCGTTTCCACACCTCATCTCCTTGTTTACGGCGTACTACCCCAACAGTCTTCCATTCCTTCTGGAGAGCCACCATCTCATCATATGCGGCACGTTCCTCGAAACGGTCTTTGAGAGCCTCTGCTTTTTCACAAAGAGCCTCTTTCTTTGCAAGATTATCGCGGAATTCCTCTTTTGTCTTCTTGAAATATTCCGCCTTTGCAGTGAAGAATTCATCACAAGCCTTACGGAAACGGGCAAAGAGCAAGTTATTAACCTTCTTTGACGCGTAGCCGAGTCCTTTCCACTCATTCTGAAGATCAATTATCTCCTTAGTTACTTTGTCCCAATCGGCAAAATTCTTAAGTGAAGAATAGTCGATAGCCTCAGCTTTTTCGCAGAGGGCATTTTTCGCATCTTCGTTAGCTTGTTCATTTGCCTTACGAGCCTGGAAGAAATCCTGATGACGCTTATTTACAACAGTGGAAGCCTCCTTAAACTGATTCCATATGTCTTCGCGGATCTCACGGGCCACCGGACCGATCTCACGCCACTGGTCATGAAGCACCTGCAGACGTTTAAAAGCATCCACAACATCAGGCACTTCAGCAAGCTCGCGTGCTTTGTCGATCAACATATTTTTGAGTTCAAGATTTTTCTTGAAATCAAGATCGCGTAGTTCCTTATTCATTTTCAGTCTGTCATAGAACTGCTCTACAGTCGACTGATAATTTTTCCATACCTCATTGTCAGTGCCGGCGGGGATCTCACCTACTGCCTTGAAATCCTGCTGCAATTGC
>CAZXHO010000425.1:0-1806 GCA_964640365.1 uncultured Sangeribacter sp.
AAAACCATATTCTAAACAAAAAGGTTTAATCTTAAAATATGTTATGCAACATACTTATATCCAAATCTCTACAAATCCGGCTTCTGAAGAGGCGCCTTACCGTCAGAATTAAAATTCAGTAAAACAAAATGGAAGCAGTGAAGCAATCGAGGGGAAAATATAAATCTTTTCCTTGCCGTAAAGAATCACCTCGATGGGTCCGTATAAGGTTTCGTATTCAAGAAGAACTTGACGGCAGGCACCGCACGGACTGATGGGTGCGGACTGAAAATAGTCTTCCCATTCAAGGTTGTCAGGCTTATGAAGGCGAGTCCATGCCGCTATTGCCAATTTCTTCATCGCCGTGCCGGGATGCGAAGCGGAAGCATAGAAGGCAGCCGTACGCTCGGCACACAGCCCGGACGGATAGGCGGCATTTTCCTGATTCGAACCCTTTATTATCGATCCGTCTGCCATTCTCAAAGCAGCTCCTACATGAAAACCTGAATAGGGAGCATAGGAAGTGCGTGTAGCCTCGCGGGCAGCATCTACAAGTTCATGGTCCAAACTGTCAAGTTCGTCCGGCAAACATTCCTTAACAAGTGTAGTTATCTTGAATTCTTTCATTGGCATTGATTTTTATCCGACAGCGAATTTAACTAAAATCATCCTTTTGAAAAAGATATTTTTACTTAATTTTGCATCCCCTAATCCCAGTTATTAAAATTAGACATGAATCTCTTAACAAAGATATTGTTTCTCATACTGATTTCATGGACGGTCTTACCGGCCACCGCTTCCGATCCGTATGCGGAATATATTGAGCGCTTCTGCGATCTCGCCGTCGAGCATCAGGATGAATTTGGCATTCCTGCCTCAATCACTCTTGCACAAGGGCTTCTCGAAAGCGCGGCAGGGAAAAGCACCCTTGCCACGAAAGCCAATAACCATTTCGGCATAAAATGCCATAAGGAATGGAATGGAAAAACCGTGAAGCGTGATGACGATGCTCCCGATGAGTGTTTCCGTGCATACAATACACCGGAAGAGAGTTTTCAAGACCATTCGCTGTTTCTGAGGCGCACAAGATATAAGAAACTTTTTGATCTGGAAGTCACCGATTATCAGTCGTGGGCACGTGGTTTGCGGGAATGTGGCTATGCCACCGATCCGAACTATGCCGCACGCCTGATCACTATCATTGAGAGATACTCACTCTATACCTACGACACTGAGAGCGGCCGCAATCAGGAGGAAACGACAGCCTTTATCAGAGACTTGCTGGTGAGAACCCATCCTATACGCAGGTCGCGCGGTCTGCATTATGTGGTAGCCACTCCCGGAGACACTTACGCTGCAATTGCCAAAGAATTCAACATTGATGCAAAAAGACTTATGGCATATAACGATGCGCGCTCCTACCATGAGATAAAGGCATGGGAAGAGGTGTATCTTGAAGAAAAGCTCGATGATGCGCCGGAGGGTATCGGGAGTGTCACGATAGGAGAGGGGGAAAGCATTCACTCCGTGGCACAGCGTTATGGAATGAAAGTCAAAACCATCCGTGAATTAAACAAGAGGGCAAAAGATGAGTCGGGCACAGTATTGAAATTAAAGTGATAATGAGAGCTTAAGAATGTTTTGAGAGAGCGTAAAATAGTGTAAAAAAACTTAAATAGAGATATTCCTGTATGATTTGGTTAAGTAATTTTGCACAAAATCAAATTTTTCACTAATTTTGCGCCGAAATACCGGCATCTGAAAGCCACATAGTGTCCGGAAGGTGCCAAGGAATTATATTAGCCTCTGTAGTTCAACGGATAGAAT
>CAZXHO010000426.1:0-1806 GCA_964640365.1 uncultured Sangeribacter sp.
GGCTTCAATAATAATAGTCTGCAACGGAAATTCAACTACAATATATCGTTGGGCTCCAACATAGTAGCCATTGATGCCGACGGATCTAAAAACACATACGTCGATTTTGTACCCTCCGTCTCATTGGGGTATAGATTCAACCCGGTTAATTATTTAAGTTTTAGATATTACAGGAACCGTACTATGCCTTCCCCGAGTCAGCTTAACCCAAGAAACACTTCTATCAATGAATATATAGTGAGGAAGGGCAACCCTGAACTGAAACCGAGCCATATGGATGTGTTTAATTTAAATTATCTGATTACCAAAAATAAGTTGAGGATCAATGCCTATTTACAATATTATCATGTTTCGGACATAATAACTGTGGAAGGCAGCCTTGACGGCAATATTTATACAAGCACATTCCGCAACACTAATCACATGGATGGCTATCAGGCGGGAGTGAATGCCAGCTATAATGCCTCTTTCGGCTTTTTCGGAGGAAGGGTGGGATATCTTAAACAATCCTTTCCGGGAATGCCTTTCAGCGGTAACACGATTATAGCAGATATAAACGGGAATGTATGGTATAAACAGTTTTCCATGTATTGCTCTTTTGGATATACCCCATATACATATACGAATGTGTCCAAAACAAAGAATTCGGTTACCAGTTATATCAGCTTCTCATGGAATATAAACAAATCATGGAGTGCCAATATAAATGCTGAGTCTTTTATTTTCCCGGCGATGAGATATAAAACATGGACAGAAAGCGGGGACTACCGATCCTATTCTACATCTCTCCAGAAGGGGTTGCATCCTAAAATTACAATAGGTGTTACATACAGCTTCTCTAACAAGGTTCAGTTCAACTATAGACAGAAGAAGTATTTCGATCAGCGTAGTTCCGGCATAAGCGGTATAAAGGCTGAATAAATTTTGAATGTGAATGTAATAAATAAATAAGTCTAACTGTTAATGGATAAAGAGCAGTTCAAAAGATTTGCTTATTTTGACCGTTTGCTAACAACTTAAAAACATTATTATTATGGACAAGATCAAAAAAACACTTCCTCTTGACAATATAGAGGTCATGGAGAATGATCTGCTTTTTGTGCTTGGCGGTTGCGGAGGCAACAAGAAGAAGAAAAAATCTGTTGAAGAAGATTATGGTTGCGGGTGCAAAGCCGGAATTGGATGTGGCTGTAAGTGTTCCAACGGTTCAGGTTGTGGCTGCGGATGTAAAAAATAATCTGTAAGACCGATTTTGAATGACAGACATCAAAGAGCATTAGCTAAGGATGTTTCACTTACTGAATAGATTTCCTCATTTGAGGCAGCCTGATTCAATGGAGTGTGGGGCAACATGTCTTCGCATAATAGCCTTGCATTACGGGAAAACCTATTCAGCTGAGAGGATGCGCCAGTTGTGCGACATTAGCCACAACGGTGTTTCAATGCTGTGCATGCGACATGCTGCGGAAGAAATGGGGTTCTCTACGGTCTGTGGTAAGATGACTGTAGAGAACCTCATTGCGCAAAGACCTTTCCCATGCATATTGCATTGGAATCAAAATCACTTTGTGGTTCTTTATGATGTAAAGAAGAGGGGAGACAGACATGAGTTTTATATCTCAGATCCGGCTCGTTGCCGACTGAAAATAGATGAAACAAATTTCCGAACAGCGTGGACAGGTAATATAAAAGCCGGGGAAAAGGGGATTCTCATGGCTATGGAGCCGTCGGAAGAATTTTATAAAATCAAGGAGGATTCCGGAGCAGGGAAATCGCTTGCCTTTATATGGAAATTTTTGAAGACTT
>CAZXHO010000427.1:0-1792 GCA_964640365.1 uncultured Sangeribacter sp.
CATAGAATCTATATGGTATCTGATCGGCTAATGTTTGCCAATCAACCCAATTGGATCCAAAATAATCATACTGGAGTGCAGTTTCCATCCAACCCTTTTCAATTCTATCAATATCCGACTCTCCGGCTCTGAATATGAGTTCCCTGATTTCCTGCAAGCCGGTAGAATTTGATGGGACTTTTATATAAACTCCTTTTACAAGAGGTGTCTCAGTCAGGAGTTCTTTCTTATGAGTTTCATAATATTTCCTAACATCTTCCTGAGAAACTTTCGGACGTTTACTCTCCTTCATTTTCCTGAGATACTCTGAAATAATGAGTCTGTTGCGATAGGCTTCAACCTTTTTATCGATTTCATCCAGATCAGGCAATTTGGTAGCGGCGAGTTCTGACAGAACTTCAGTTTCAATCCAACCATCTACAATTTTATGGAAAAGAGCGATGCTGTCAGCAGGATCCAATCCTATAGGAATTTGTTCTATGACATTATGCATGGTTAATTCTTTACCATCCATAACTAACAAGATGTCATCTTCTGCAACCTGTTCCTTCTTTGAACATCCAATTGATAATAAAGTAATTAAAACTACTGTAAAAAGAATAATAGACATGCGGCTGTCAGACATCGGAAGTAATCTTCCGATATCTTTATGTCCTCTATTTATTTTCTTATTTAAAGTAATCATGCTTTATTTCACATTTTTCAGAACCTTCGAATAAATCTTGACAGGATATTTTTTCTTAAGTTCCATAACCCATTGCTTTTCAAGTTCATCTTGTAGATCTGCCACAACCTGATTCCTGACATCATCCATTATTTCCGGAGAAAGCAATACACGTCCTGAAATAAGAAAAGAAAACGGGAATTTAGAATCAGACTTAATCACTTTCTTACCTTCGAATGCAAGGCTATCTACAGTTGGATTAGAACCTTTCGAAACAAGAATTTTTACAACTTTTGCAACGTCTTGAAATTCTTCAGAAATTATACTCATAATCTCTTCTTCAGTAGAGTTTTCGAGACTTTCTCTGATTGGTTCAACCCATTCTTCAGATTCAACAGACACCAGATAACCCTTAACCTTGGGAGCCTCCCACTTGTATTTATCTTTGTGGTTTTCGAAATAGTTGAGAAGATTGAAAGTATCTTCAGAAGCCGGATCCCATATCTTTTTCAAACTCATTTCATAAAGAAGACTTCCATCACGATATTCATCAAGTAGGTGTCTATAGGCTTCCACATTTTCATACAACCAATTCTCTTCCGTGTCTAAAAGAGTTTGTCTATATAAATTATGGATGGATTCTTTTAATTTGTCCGAAGATGTTATTTCTATATTTGTGACTCCGTTAAAAAAATCTTTCACTGTAATGGTCTCACCTGCCACAGAAATCAGAGGTTCCATTGAAGACACTCCATCAGAATAAACGGCTCGGAGCTTTTCACCCCCCTCAGAATTGATAAAGTTACACATCTCCTCAACCACTCCATTATTAACATATCCATCATGTTTTTTTTGAAGGCGACCTTCAACATGGGCTTTCATTAGGTAGTAGCGGTCATCTCTTGGATTTGCTAAAGCTCTTTCCACAGATTCCTTAACTTCAGATTCGGATGGGAATGGGATATTCTCATTTTTCAAAATAATATGCCATCCATAAACACTCCTAAAGGGCTTGCTTATATGACCCTCAGGGAGAGCAAAAGCTACGTCCTCAAATTCAGGCACCATTTCTCCAATACCAAATTTCGGAAGCGCTCCTCCAAAACCGGCAGATCCTGTGTCATCCGA
>CAZXHO010000428.1:0-1792 GCA_964640365.1 uncultured Sangeribacter sp.
ATTAGGTTCATCATGTCAGTAATCTGTAACTGTGTAGGAAAATTACTATAAAAGCCGGTTAGATAAACTCCTGATGGTATTTCTTTTATAGGATCAAAATTTTTAAGGTCATATACTCCACCCAGTAAGCCTGTATGACATACAATGCCGTGCAAGGCTGTTATCTTTAATGATTCCCTCAATGTCGATGCTCCGATAAGTTCAAGAACCTTGTTGGCGCCTTGTGGATACTTTTCAAGGAATCTATTTCGAAATTCATCATTTTCCAATATGACATCATCTGTGCCATGCTCTTTCAGTATTGTAGCTTTCTCTCTCCTCCTTGTTGTTGCTATAACTGTTGCACCGATAGCTTTTGCAAGTTGAATGGAGGCGAGTCCAACAGTTGAGGTACCTCCACGCACAAGTAATAAATCATCTTTTGAAAGTTGTAGTGACGTTACTAAAGAACCGTATGCAGTATAGAATGTTTCCGGAATGGCAGCAAGTTGCTCCCAGTCCAGCTTACTTTCCACAGCGAATACTATCCTGGAAGGTAGAAGAGCATATTCTGCGTATCCACCGTTGAAACTGCGTCCCATGCCTCCCATCAATGCTATGACATGTTGGCCTTTCTTAAATCCGCTGTCAGAAGGGTCTATCACTTCTCCTACGCATTCAATTCCGGGAATTATAGGTTTGTTGATATATGTCTGCGCCACTTCAAACTGGCGTAAAAGTACTTCCGAATGATTGATTCCGAATGCTTTTACCTTTATCAATATCCACCCGGGTTTAACCTCCGGCACGGGTATTTCTTTAATTTTCATCTCTTCAGCCTTGCATGGCTCTGTAAGAACTATAGCTTTCATACTTGTTTCCAACATTGGGGGTCGGGTGAATAAAATGAGTGGTGATAACCGTATGCCACTGCCGGGCATCCTCGGCAAAATCTCAAAAGCTCACACTTCGAACATTTTTCAAACTTTTCAAATTGTCTATAAGCCTCCATTTCCTCCCCCGTCCATATCTCATGAATAGGCTTCTGAAAAAGATTGCCAACAACGCTCTCAAACCTTCGGCAAGCCATCACATTACCATTAGGTTGGATAGTGAAATGGCAGTCGCCACAATGACAGCCATCATAAATTGATTCGGGATCACTATTCTCAGGGATTTTAAATAAATTCTTTTCATATAAGAATAGAGTCCATAAGTGATCTTTAAGATTAAATATGGTTCCCGAATTTTTGTGTTGTTCAAATTTTTTCCAGATCAATTCAAGAAAATCCCTATATTCAATTGGAGAAATATGTGTGGATTTCTCTTCAGAGGTAGGACAATATCTGCCGAATGCAAAAACTTCAACACCTTTTTCCACAACGAGATCTATAATATCAGGGATTTCCTTGATATTTGTACCCGAAACAGTTGTCATAACGGCAACTCTTATTCCATTATTTCTGAGTACTTCGATCTTTTCTATAGTCGTGTCAAATGAGCCCGGCTTTCTAATTGAATCATGAGTCTCTCTCAAACCATCAATAGAGAGCTGATATTTCTGACATCCCATCGATTTCAATCGCTGGCATACCTTATTGGTAATGTGGAATGGATTGCCGAGAATTGTGAAAGGGATGTCACGTTCTTTCAACATTGTGAGTATTTCCCAGAAATTGCGGTGAAGGATAGGATCGCCACCGGTAATATAGAAATATGGAAGACGATTCATTCTGTGACACATCTCGACACATTGTTCTATAACGTGCTCAGCTCTTTTAAGAGACATCTCTATGATATGAGGATGTCCTTC
>CAZXHO010000429.1:0-1749 GCA_964640365.1 uncultured Sangeribacter sp.
AAATATTTGCGGCATCCATAGCGCCCTCACCTTTACCTGCACCTACAAGGGTATGGATCTCATCTATAAACAGGATAATCTCACCGTCGCTCTGAGTTACCTCATTAACGATGGCTTTAAGACGCTCTTCGAATTCTCCTTTATATTTCGCGCCTGCCACCAGAGCTCCCATATCAAGAGAATAAATCTGTTTGGTTTTCAGATTCTCAGGCACATCTCCTCTTACAATTCTGTGTGCAAGACCTTCTGCTATTGCGGTCTTACCGGTACCCGGTTCGCCGACGAGCATAGGATTGTTCTTTGTTCTTCTGGAAAGAATCTGGAGCACCCTGCGTATCTCTTCGTCACGCCCTATTACAGGATCGAGTTTGCCGCTTCTTGCGCGGTCATTTAGATTTATAGCATATTTGCTCAGAGCCTGATAAGATTCTTCCGCACTCTGCTGGGTCACTTTATTTCCTTTACGAAGTTCATTAATAGCAGCCTTAAGACCATCTTCAGTGATTCCTGAATCCTTAAGAATCTGCGATGCTTTACATTTTGTTTTTAGAATACCCATGAGTACAGCCTCTACAGAAACATACTCATCGCCCATCGACTTAGAGAAATCGATGGCTTTCTGCAGGGCTTCGTTAGATTCCCTACTCAAGAAAACCTCTCCTCCTGAAACTTTAGGCAATCCTTGAATATCCTTATCGACTGCCATTATTACAGAATTGAGGTTTGCGCCTAATTTCTGAAATACAAAATTGACAATCGTTTCGCTTTCAGAAATGAGAGCCTTCAGAATGTGGACAGGCTCAATCTGTTGCTGACCATTTTGTCGGGTCAGTTCAATTGCTTTCTGAACAACTTCCTGTGATTTGATTGTGAAGTTATTGAAATTCATATATATTGAAATTAGTTTTTATAATCCGATTAAGGTGAACAACCTTCCGATTAACTTAATTATATACATATTAACAATTAAGTCGGGTAATGGTTGGCTTTAATATTAAGATATCATCCAAATTAATTAGTGAGAATCCGTTAGAGATAAGTCTCTGAAGAAAATATAGTAGTCTATGAAAAAATATAGTCCGGATTATTTAGACCTTAAAATCTCTATCCAATAATCATCCGGATCATGTATGAAATATAAACCCATTTCTTCATTTTCATAACATATGCATCCCATCTGACGGTGGTATTCCCTAATTGTATCATAGTCACCTTCAACTCTCATGGCAAGATGACTTTCATTTTCTCCGAGTTCATATGCCTGTGGATGATCGCGTAGCCAAGTAAGTTCAAGTCGGAATGATTCGCCGGGTGTAGAGAGATAGACTATTTTGAAATTACCGTCGGGATGATCGATTTCTCCAACTTTTTCCAGTCCGAGAGCTTCTTTATAAAATTTAATGCTACGTTCAATATCAGTTACATTGAAATTACAATGGTCGAAATGAGATTTTATTTCCATGAAACTGCAAAATTCGATTATAGTTTGACTTCAAAATAATTAAAAATGGAGAGAATTTATTAAAATAACAAAAAGAAGAGAGTTTTTTCAGAAAAGGAAGTGTTATAAATATAAAAAATTATATCTTTGTGGTCAGAAATTGTCGATGCCTTCGGTCAGGTAGTTTATTTTCCCTTATCCGTGTGTTGTCGGCTTGATATAATAGCCTAGAGCAATAATCTACAATCAATAATCATATACTTATAACGAAGTATCATGAGCAAACCTTATGTTTTAGGTGTCGATAT
>CAZXHO010000430.1:0-1747 GCA_964640365.1 uncultured Sangeribacter sp.
ATAATGGAAACGTCCCTGCATCGCCATTACATATTTACCTCCGAGATTACCGAAAATAAGTTTTCCACTGTGACCCTCAACAGTAGAAACCGGGAAGTTTGGAATGTCACTATAGTTGAGCTCTTTCTTTATCTCAATGTGATTGACAAGGTCACCGAGACCGGTTCCGAGAATCACGGCGATACGGGGAGTGTCTACTACCTGTGCTTTGATGAAGGCAGCAGTTTCACGGATTTTATCCAACATGTTTTTTTCCATTATATCTAAATTTAAGGGCTATGTAACAACGGTATAAACGCTGAAGCAAACCATATTGTTTTATTTCTTCTATCCAACTACCGGAATAGAATTAAATTTGAACAGGAAAACAAATTTACCGGAGAAGAAAGTGATAAATTCCATTCAGAATATAAAACTTACTTCGGTCAACACAGTGTCTCCTATCCTCAATAATCAGTTTGACAACCGGGAACTCAACCCTAATGATCCCCTCAACTCTTCTATCAGATCTTTATCGTCAAGCCCGTTGATCATCTTTACAGCTATCGGCTGATAGAATGTGAACGGTTTGAGTTCTTTTGGATAATAAGGATTGTGCATAAGTCTGACGGCATCCTTTTCTGTTGTGATGATAATCTTTCTTTCTCCCGGCATTGCTTTGAAACGGCGAGAAATTGATTCGATATCTTCACGGCTGAAGTCATGATGGTCAGGGAAATGATCAACTTTAACCTTGAAAGGATAATTTCTGAAATGTCTGACAAAATCGCGAGGATGCGCTACTCCAGTAAGCAGCAAAACAGAATCGTTGGCAGTAAAAGAACCAAGTGAGGCCTGATAAGGGGCATCATCTGCAAAAACGGGCATTAAACGACCGTATTCATATCTTGAAAAGAACAGTTTCTGATAAGTCATCAGATCGAGTTCTTTTGAAGTTATTCGGAAATTTATAGGCATAAGGTTATCGGGACACTTGGTCACTATTACCACATCTGCTCTATTCACCTGTAAGGTACTTTCTCTCAAACGACCTAAAGGTAATAATTTGTCTTTGTAGAAAGGTCTGCTATAGTCTGTAAGCAATATTGAGATTTTGGGTTTTACCCATCTATGCTGAAATGAATCGTCGAGAACAATTAATTGAAGATCCGGGAACATGCGCATCAATTCTCTGATGCCATGACGTCTGTTTTCACATACCGCCATCTGGATTTTCATTCCAAACTTACGATATATCTGAAACGGTTCGTCGCCTATCTGCTCCGGGGTACTGTTTGAATTTGCAAGTACAAAACCTTTTGTTTTCCTTTTATAACCTCTGCTTAAGACTGCCACATTCAGATCAGACGCAAGATTGCTGACAATATATTCTACGTGAGGAGTTTTTCCAGTTCCTCCTACCGTTATATTGCCCACACCGATAACCGGCACGTCAAATTCCTCCTCTTTCAAGATCTTGGAATCAAACATCCAGTTCCTAACCCAAGTGACGAAGCCATAGAGCCACGACATTGGAGTCAGCACGGCAATCATTATTTTATCTTTTGTTGTCTTCACTGCGCCTGTCTTTCGGTTTGAATTATTTAAGACATTACAGATTAATAGCTCATGGCATTTGCAGCATCCATCCTCACATCAATCAGGGGCATCCGGGCCTGAAGAGGTTTCTGCCTTATCAATTTCATGATGAATTTGACTGTACTTTCGTCAAATTCGCCTGACAATGCTTTTTCAATAGCTTTTTGCA
>CAZXHO010000431.1:0-1735 GCA_964640365.1 uncultured Sangeribacter sp.
GTAAATCTTCGTACTGGTTACGTTGCCTTTCCCACTCCTTTCTATCCTGTTCATGGGCATTATGCTGGGCTTTAAACTTTACTTCATCTTTTTTTGCTTGTTCAGCAACACCTTCTTTTTTCCCCTCAGTATGTCCAGATGCCTTTCCAATGGCATAAGCTCCACCAACAGCCACAGCACCGCCAGCGGCAGCTGCATATTTACCGGCATTCTTTGATACATGGTTTGCAACGGCTTTACCTGTTTGCTCTATCACTGGTGCTGACTTTGCAAACAAACTTAATATACTATCAAGTAGTCCCATTATATGTCGAATTTATTATTATTTATATCAATGATCTCAGATGTTCCTTCAAAAACCTTATCCCATTCGGACATAAGAAATTCTTCTTTAACTCTTTGAATAAATGTTATGTCAGTAAATAAACGGTAGATAGTTACAACAAGACCTCCAAAATCCATATTTCGAATAGCAGACTCATCGCCACAATATGCTCTAATAGCAGTTTGAATTACATCGGATGAGGTGGCAATTAAATTCGAATACAAAACAATCTTGCGTGTTCTAACTGCATAGAGATGCTGGTTGGGTTCTTTCTCTGGATTATAAAAGAATGTATGGATAGCCGCAATTATTTTATTTATAAGAATTGCTCCCATAGCTGATTTTGCCGCTCTAAGAGGAATTTGAATATCATATTGCAAATCAAGATAATCATATCCCTTGCGATAAATCTCATAAGCTTTATCGGAATCAATAAGAGACAAAAACGGAACTGGCAACCCTAGTTTAGAATATTTATCTGATGTCAAATGAAGTCCTTGTGCAAAAATTGCTGCATAAAGTCGATGTTTATCCTCTTTAACACTGCTGTATGATTCCGTGAATATTTTGTATGTAGGAATCTGTTCTTTCCACTTAAAGGCACCCTTCATCTGAACAGCATGAGTCCTAACAAAGGGAATTCTTAACTTCTTTTCTCCAATATTATACTCTGGACATATTGTGATTGAGTCGGAAATGATATTACAAACCCCAAAAATCCAACCTAAGATAGGATCATGCCCCAAGGTCTTAACGCGATGTTGGCCTCCATGCATATTAATGCCTTCTGCTGGTGATCCAGTGGTGGCATCATAAGGAACCTTCTCCCACAGAATTTGTTGCCAACTTCTGTATTTTTCACTTCCTTTGGATTCCCAATTCTCATGTTTTCTGGAATAATCTTGTCTTTCCTCTCGTATCATATCTTTCATTTCTTGATCATCATGCTCTATGCGATCTTCATCTTCAAACTTTTCCATCAATTTTGGAAGCATATAGATTCTAAGAAGTTGGATTGCAGTAGCAAGAAACAGAAAAGCCCAATCGCTATTACGCAATGAGGTCCTTTCTTCAAACATCTTTTGGAGATCATCAAGAATCTGTGGCGCATTATGAAGAACTTTAACTATTCGTTCTTCTTCTTTTGCAAGAGAGTCTATTTTCAAAAATAGGGAATCACTATTTTCTTTCAATCTACGTATGCGTTCTTTAAAAAATGTGGTGTTTACCTCAAATTCGTCTTTCCGATTCGAATCATTAGATGTCTTGGGTCTATATGAAGGATTGAGAGCCAACCGGCGTTTACGTAATTCTTCTTTTGTCATAATTACAAACGGTTTTTGTACGCAATATGTACGTAAAAATTAAAATCAGCGAGACAAGTTTGTGATTATCACAATCTTAACTCGC
>CAZXHO010000432.1:0-1735 GCA_964640365.1 uncultured Sangeribacter sp.
AGGAATAAATATGGTTTTGGGTCCGGTAGTTGATGTTGTGGAAAATCCCGAAGGCGTGATTGGTAACCGATCTTTTGGAGACAATCCTGAAAGAGTGGCGGATTTAGGGGTTGCTTATGCCAAAGGTCTCGAATCAGGTAATGTAATAAGTGTGGCAAAACATTTTCCCGGGCACGGGAGTCCTGCCACAGACAGTCATCGGGGACTGCCGGTAATAGAGAGGTCGCTACATCTTATGGATAGCATTGACTTATATCCTTTCCGTCATTACATAGAGACAGGATTAAGCGGGATTATGGTTGGTCATTTATCAGTGCCTGCTATTGATCCGAAGTCACTGCCGGCAGCTGTTTCACCTGTAGTTATAGGAGATCTTCTCAGAGACGAACTTGGGTTTAATGGTCTAGTGTTGACAGATGCTCTAAATATGGGAGCCGTTGAGGGCTATGGAGCCCATGCTGCTTTGCTTGCAGGAGCAGATATAGTGATATCTCCTGCCGATACGGGTAATGAAATAAGGAAAGTGATCGAAATGGTAAGAAAAGGGAAGATGGATGAGTCGGTGATAGAAGACAGATGCAGGAGAATTATCTTTTATAAATTTCTCGCAGGGGTTTTTGGAAAGACTTCTGTGAATTTGCAGCGTCTCATGGAGGATGTCAGTGTCGGCACGGATTCTTTGTATTACAGATTGTCAAGACCAATGTTGAGATGAGAAAGTCAGATTTTTGCATTGTCGTTATAGCTGTAATATGCATTACTTGCCACTATCACATGGTCAAGTAATTTAAGACCAATATAATCACATCCTTTCTTAAAAGAATCAGTGATTCTATCATCCTGAATACTTGGTGTTATTCCTCCTGAAGGATGGTTGTGCACCATTATTATGCCTTCGGCATTTTCTGTAATGGCTAATTTAAGCGATTTCTTCAGATCAAACAGAGATGCAGATGCTGTGCCTGTGGTAAGGCAATGTTCTCTAATGATCTGATTCCTTCTGTTCAGCAAAAGAATCCAGATTTCTTCATGATCAAGGTTACCTATTTTGTGTCTCATTCTCCTGTATATGTTATCAGAGCATGTGATGGGATCTTCAGCGGGAATATCCTCATAACAGTATCTTTTGATAAGTTCCATCACGGCTTCAATCTGGATGCTTTTGGTGGTTCCTATTCCTTTTACGGCTCGAAGTTCCGCCCTTGTTCTTCTTTCGAGCTTATGGAGCGATCCTCCGTTATCGCGCATGAGGGACTGACATAATTCGGTGACAGGATTACCCGGAGTCCCTACTCTCAGAATCAAAGCCCACAATTCAGGAACGGAAAGTATTCCGCAACCAAATTTTTCAGCTTTTTCACGGGGTTGTTGATCAGGGTCCATGTCTTTAACTGTAAGGGACACGGTAATTTTTTCCATATCGGGATATGGAAGCGTATTGGAATTCATGAGCGGAAAAAAGTAAAAATTAGTATTTTGTATTATTTAGTATTTGGCAGGAGAAATATTGTCACTTTCCGCGTCTTCTTTCGATTTCATCATTGATATCACGACCGTGGCGGAGTAGAATTTTCCAGACATAAGCTCTGATGAAGCCGGTGCCATAGCCTGTTAATTGCACTATGGAGGCAATGACTCCAAGTGAACCGATTTTTAGACTTCGCGTAGATATTATTCCGCATATCCACACAGCAAGTAAGTAGACAATAAGGGGAATAATCAGCCATTTGCAGAA
>CAZXHO010000433.1:0-1721 GCA_964640365.1 uncultured Sangeribacter sp.
GCTCTTCAGGGGCAATTCCTCATCCCAAAACTAACCCCGGTCACCCAACCTCCCCACTCAAATGAAAAAAATAATACACTTATCTGTGATAAATGTAACTTGCCCTGTGGGATACGTTTGGTATGACCATCCCTATATATTTTGCAAATAACTATTTTCCTAATTAAATATCTATTGCTCCCTATAGGCGCAGTATAACCTTTAAAGAAAAGAGTCCGGTCTTGCCGGGCTCTTTCTTTTTATATGCATCTGAAAGATCCAATGATTGGGATCGCTGTTAACTTATTCTTTTATTTTATATCGGGTTAGGTCTGAGCAGCCGGCGCTGACTTCCAGAATTAATTGTCGGCATCTATCTTCTGAAAGTTTGATTTTCTTGCCCACGGCAATGAAATCAGACATGCGAGGTTTACCTGTACCGTTGACGGAGGTAGCATGTTCACCGTTATAGCCTTCAGTGGAAAGTGTAAGATCGTATGCCGGAGCCAATCTCCATTTCCACGCATTCAAGTCCGTGTCTCTGACCACATAGAAACTGAAATTTTTGCAATGGTCATCCTTATTGTCTGTGAGATAATTGAATACCATTCTTCGATACATCTGTTCGACATCTGCTCGGCTTTGCGTTATGAATCCCGTCAAAGCAAGCAGATTGGAATAATCCATAAACGGCTCGCGGAGTGAAATACACATCAATCCGCCGGCAGTAGTCGTATGGATCCGATTACCCGTATTATCTATATCGAAGCGTCGGGATGCGAAATATCGCCCATTGATAAGTCGGAAGTCGGGAACTATAATACCACATTCACGTGCCACTTTATTATAATGGGCTTCTTGAATTCCAATATTTTTCGGATCGTATGTGTGACAAAATTTTACTATCCAATGGCCATCCGCATCTGAGAATACGGCTTTAGGTCTGGCACCCCCACTGTTGCCGCTATTATAAAGTAATAAACCGACATCTTTATCCTGTTGCTCTTTAAGGACTTCAAGTGCTATTTCTTGAAGCCGGTCAAAATCAGTAATGGTTTCTTCCCGCTCTACATCTATGGAAGGGGAATACGTTAAGGCTCCCATTCCATTCTCCCCAACTAATGCCAATCTATCTAAAGATGAAAGATCAGAATCGTTTACCCCTTTACGGAGTAGAGCTTTATGAAGAAGGTAGCGCCCGTATCCATCGGGAAGACTATCTTCGAAAACGCCAAAATTACCGTAAAACGGCAGCGGTTTGGCTATGAATACCCCGGGTTTCAACGGAAGTTCAAGGGGTGAAATGCTGAATCCTGCTGAAAGCCATGACTTATCGTATTCGAAGACGTTGAGGCGATTATCCGGGGTGAGAGACAACAGTCCAACAAGGCGGTCATGAAACATAACCTTTAGTTTTTCGGTCTTTTTCATCTCTTCTTATTTTTAATATACGCCCTTTTGTCTTTACTTTTCTGACGTATTCGGTCAAGTTCTTCCATAGTATCAAACTTTGGAGAGCCAAACAGAGCTTTTATTTCTGAAGTATAACCGAGAGCCATAGCAAGTTTAATCAGCGACTCAAATGCAATGAGCCCTTTCTGTTCAAAGCGTGCCAGAGTAGACAAAGGAACTCCTGAGAGTTCTGCCATGCGCTGTCTGGTGATATTTTTCTCAACTCTACGTTTGCGAAAATTCTCAGCCACTTGCATCATAATGTCCTCAGCATCATCAAGAGTATAGTT
>CAZXHO010000434.1:0-1709 GCA_964640365.1 uncultured Sangeribacter sp.
TATATTATTATTATTGACCCCATTAAAAATCTGGGGATTAACTTTATCAATTATTACTATTCTTTCGTTCACTATAAATTATATCTTGTTTTATCAGCTTATCAATTAATTAATTCTGAGGGTAAATTGACTAAGGAATAGTTTATCCCACACTTCCCTCAAGTGTAATCTGCAGCAATTTCTGAGCCTCTACGGCAAACTCCATAGGCAATTTATTCATCACCTCTTTAGCATATCCGTTTACAATGAGAGCCACCGCTTCCTCAGTTGGGATGCCACGCTGCCGGCAATAAAAGAGTTGTGCCTCATTTATCTTTGATGTAGTGGCCTCATGCTCCACAGTAGATGAAGAGTTCTGTATATCGATATAAGGGAATGTATGAGCACCACATTGGTTACCCATCAGCAAGGAATCGCACTGGGTGTAGTTACGGCAATTTGTGGCTTTCTTAACCACCTTAACGAGTCCTCTATAAGAATTCTGGCTTTTGCCGGCAGATATTCCTTTACTAACGATGGTACTTCGGGAATTTTTGCCAAGATGGATCATCTTAGTACCAGTATCAGCCTGCTGATAATTGTTAGTCACCGCTACTGAGTAAAATTCTCCTTCACTCTCATCGCCTTTCAGGATACAAGAAGGATACTTCCAAGTGATTGCGGAACCCGTTTCTACCTGAGTCCAAGAAATTTTTGAACGATGACCTCGGCAGAGACCACGTTTTGTAACAAAATTATATATACCGCCTTTACCATCCTTATCTCCGGCATACCAGTTCTGCACAGTACTATATTTAACCTCGCTCCTTTCTTCGCAAATGATTTCCACAATGGCAGCATGAAGCTGATTTTCATCACGCATTGGTGCAGTACATCCCTCAAGATAGCTCACATATGCGTCATCATCAGCTACAATAAGGGTTCTTTCAAACTGACCGGTGCCGGAAGCATTTATACGGAAATATGTGCTTAGTTCCATAGGGCACCTAACACCTTTCGGGATATAGACAAACGAACCGTCAGAAAAAACAGCGGAATTCAAGGCAGCGAAATAATTGTCGCGATATCCTACCACTGTACCCAAATACTTCTTTACCAGGTCAGGATAATCCTTTACAGCCTCAGAAAAAGAGCAGAAAATCACTCCCAGTTCGGCGAGTTTCTCCCGGTGGGTAGTTTTAACGCTCACCGAATCCATAACGGCATCTACCGCCACACCGGCCAGTTGCTTTTGCTCCTCAAGAGAGATTCCAAGTTTATTAAAGGTTTTCACAAGCTCAGGATCGACCTCATCCATACTTTTCTTAAGTTCTTTTTTCTTCGGCGCGGCATAATAGGATATTGCCTGGAAATCAATGGGAGGAATTTTCAGATGTGCCCAATGAGGCATCGGGAGAGTTTCCCAATACCTGAAAGCCTTGAGCCGGAACTCCAGCAGCCATTCAGGTTCACCCTTAACCTTGGAGATAAACCTAATCACATCCTCATTAAGACCCGGGGGAACAATCTCCGTATCGATATCGCTCGTAAATCCATACTTATATTCTGAATTAGTGGCTTGTTTGAGAAGCTCACCGTTATCGGCGATATTTTTTCCACTGATCTCTTCCATATCTATTGAATTCTTTTTCATAAAATAAAAACAAACATAGACCCCGCACAGTTATCGACAGAGCCATCTTTTTTGAAGCCGGCACTAATCCCCGATC
>CAZXHO010000435.1:0-1706 GCA_964640365.1 uncultured Sangeribacter sp.
TAATCATGGATATAAATTCAAAAGAGTAGACCTTGAGGGTCAGCCGGTAATAGATGCAGTTGCAGAAAATGTAGTTGACACCCAACGTGGAACTGTTATTGGCAAAAACGGGGTAGTTATCAGTACTGTAGAACACGCTTTGGCTGCTTTGTATGCTGCTACTGTAGATAACTGTCTTATAGAAGTTAACGGTCCCGAGATGCCTATTCTTGATGGAAGCGCCATACAATACGTGAATGCCATAGATGAGGTTGGTGTCGTTGAACAGAAAGCTGACAAAGACTTTTATATAATTAAGGAGAAGATTCGTTTTAAGGATGATGAAACCGGGTCGCAGATAACAATTTATCCCGACGATCACTTCAGTGTGGAGGTGATGGTGGAATATAACTCTAAGATTATCCCCAATCAATTTGCTGTACTCGATGATCTCTCCGAGTTTAAACAGGAAGTGGCGCATGCACGTACTTTTGTCTTTGTTAGAGAGATTGAGTCACTTGTGAATCATGGTCTGATCAAAGGTGGCGACATAGACAATGCAATAGTAATCTATGACGAACCGGCAAATCAGGAAAGCATTGACCGTCTTTGTGACCTAATAAATGTTCCGAGAATGCAGGTGGGTCAGCTTGGATATCTTAATCCTCAGCCTCTCACATGGGATAATGAGCCTGCTCGCCACAAACTTATGGACGTTATAGGTGATTTGGCACTTATTGGTCGTCCTATAAAGGGTAGGGTAGTTGCCATTCGCCCCGGGCATACTGTAAACAACAAGTTTACTCGTATGATCCGTAAGGAAGTACGCCACACAGAAATACAGTCACCTTACTATAATCCCAATCTTGAGCCGGTGCTGGATATCAATGCTATCCGTAAACTTCTTCCTCATAGATATCCCTTCCTACTCATAGATAAGGTAATAGACATTGACAAGAAACATTGTGTAGCAGTAAAGAATGTTACAGTAAACGAGCCGTTCTTCACCGGACATTTCCCGCAGGAACCTGTAATGCCGGGTGTGCTTCAGGTAGAGGCTATGGCTCAGGCAGCAGGAGTATTGGTTCTTAATTATCTGGAAGATCCGGAGAAATACAGCACTTATTTCCTTAAGATTGATAATGTTAAATTCCGTCAGAAAGTTGTTCCCGGAAATACTTTGCTCTTGAATGTAAGCCTTATGACAGAAATTCGCAGAGGCTGTGCAGTAGTAAAGGGCTACGCATTCGTAGGCGAAAAAATTGTCTGTGAAGCGGAATTTATGGCTCAGATAATCAAGAATAAATAACCCTCTCCTTCACTGATCATGAGTAATTTATACTATGTACATCCCGATGCAAAAGTCGGGAACAACGTAAAGATTGGTAATTTTACCAATATATACGACAATGTAGAGATAGGTGACAATTGCGAAATTGCCGGCAATGTAACCATCTTCCCCGGAGCACGAATCGGTTCCGGTGTAAAAATATTTCCCGGAGCAGTAGTGTCTGGTATTCCTCAAGATCTCAAATTCCGTGGAGAAGAAACGTTTGCCTATGTAGGTGACGGAACTACACTAAGAGAATGTGTGACTATCAATAGGGGTACTGCTTCAAAAGGAAAGACCGTTGTAGGTTCCTATTGTCTCCTGATGGCATATACCCATATTGCTCATGACTGTGTGATAGGAAATAGGGTTATTATGTCAAATGCGTGTCAGCTCG
>CAZXHO010000436.1:0-1673 GCA_964640365.1 uncultured Sangeribacter sp.
TGATTATAGGATAAACCGCTAAAAAAATAAAAAGAATTAATTGAAAAATTTCTTCAATTAAAAGTTTATGGCTAAATTTGCACAGTAAGAGGCAAATTTAGCCATTATGTCAAGTAATGCATACCTTATATCCAATACCAACATCATTCTTTTTAGCATAAAGACATGTGGTTTTACAATGAGGAGACCTCTTATCCATAAAATTTAGGTAAGACCTTTACATCTATATCATAAAAGAGATATAACAATTATGGCAAACACCGAAAAATTATTTGACATGTTTTCTCCCACTTCCACTGAAGATTGGAAGGGGAAGATTACAGTCGACCTCAAGGGTGCCGATTTCGACAAGAAACTTGTCTGGCGCACAAACGAGGGCTTCAATGTTCAGCCTTTCTACCGTCGTGAAGATCTGAAAGATCTTGCACACATGGGAACCCTTCCCGGACAGTTCCCTTATGTGAGAGGCACTCGGGACAACAACGACTGGCTGATCCGCCAGCAGATTCAGGGAAACACTCCTGAAGAGATCAACAAGGAAGCTTTGCACGTTCTCGACAGAGGCGTTGATTCCATCGGAATCAAACTCGGACGTGAAGTTACTCCTGAAGATCTTGCAACCATTCTCAAGGATATCGATCTTAAGAAAGTTGAGGTCAACATCTCTTGCTGCAATGGTAAGGCAGTGGAAGTTGCCGGAATGCTCGTAGACTACATCAAAACTCACGGGCTTGAAAACGATTTCCGTGGTTCAATTAATTTCGATCCTTTCAAACGTCTGCTTCGTCATGGCCTCCCATTCCCCAAAAATATTAAGGAAGAGGCTCTGAAGTTATATAATGTTGTAAAGGAAATACCTAATCTTCGTTGCTTCGCTGTAGACAGCTGCATGCTTAACAATGCCGGTGCTTATATTACTCAGGAATTGGGCTATGCGCTTGCTTGGGGTGCTGAATGGATGACTATTCTTACAGAAGAAGGTCTCACTCCTTGTGAAGTTGCCGGAAGAATCAAATTCAATATGGGTATTTCTTCTAACTATTTCATGGAATTGGCTAAATTCCGTGCTGCAAGAATGCTCTGGGCAGAAATAGTTAAAGCTTACGGTGCAGAAGAAGAATGCTGCAAAATGATGGTTCATGCTGTAACCAGCCAGTTCAACCAGACTATCTATGATGCACATGTTAACCTTCTCCGTTCCCAGACAGAGACAATGAGTGCAGCGCTCGCCGGTGTTGACTCAATCGAGACTCTTCCATTCGATCTTCAATATAAACAACCGGATGAATTTAGCGAAAGAATAGCTCGCAACCAACAACTCCTTCTTCGCGAAGAAAGTCACCTGAATAAGGTGGTCGATCCTGCAGGAGGTTCATATTATATTGAAAACCTCACTGCTTCAATAGCTGAAGTAGCATGGAAACTCTTCAATGAGGTAGAAGAACAGGGTGGATTCCTTGCTCTCCTCGAAAAGGGTGAGATTCAGAAGAAAGTTAATGAGTCAGGCGTTAAACGTCATGTTGACGTCGCTCGCCGTAAAGAAATCCTTCTCGGCACTAACCAGTATCCTAACTTCAATGAAAAGGCACTTGACAAGATCGAGAAGACCGGTGAAAGCTGTGGTTGCGGATGCAAAGATGAAGTTGTTGACGGTGCTGTAGAAGCATTGGTAT
>CAZXHO010000437.1:0-1672 GCA_964640365.1 uncultured Sangeribacter sp.
AGGAAAAGCAATGGCGCTTGCAATGGGTAGCGAAATGGCACTTGCCTGTTTGGGTGTTGCAGTAGTATTCCTTGGCTCTCCGGCAATTGCTACATTCCATAACCATATAAATGTATCTCGCCCAATAGCATTTTCAGTTTTGCTTCTTCTTATAGGTCTTATCGGATTTATTGTTTATGCATTCATGGATAAGAAACTTGAGAAGGAAATGGGCTCGAGTGGAGAAGTTAAAGATGATCCATTCAAAGTTTCTGACTTAAAGTACATATTTTCATCCAAGGTTTTCTGGGTAGTAGCATTGCTTTGTGTGCTCTATTACTCAGCTATCTTCCCCTTCCAGAAATATGCTACCAACATGTTGCAGTGTAATCTTGGAATTTCTGCAGAAGCAGCCGGACGAGTATTCTTTGTCTTCCCGATTGGAGCCGGAATCATTACTCCTATCCTTGGTAATTTCCTTGATAGAAAGGGTAAGGGTGCTACAATGCTTATTTGGGGAGCCATCCTGATGATTATCTGTCACCTTACATTTGCATTTATTCTTCCTGCCACAAAGTCACCTCTCGTGGCATATTCAGCCATCGTTCTTCTCGGAATTAGTTTTTCACTTGTTCCCGCCTCACTTTGGCCCTCAGTTCCAAAGCTGGTAGACAATAGGCTGCTTGGTTCTGCTTATGCGGTTATTTTCTGGATTCAGAACATTGGTCTTTATGCGTTCCCTATGATTATCGGTGCCGTGCTTGCTGCAACGAATCCCGGTGTAGAGAATGCGATGGATTATAACTACACAGTCCCGATGCTCGTTTTCGCATCTCTTGGTGTGCTTGCTCTCATTCTTGGTATTATTCTTAAGGCTATGGATGCGAAACATCATTATGGTCTTGAGTTACCTAATAGTCCAAGTAATTCAGTTAAAACAGAGGAACTTGAGGCAGAATCCATAGCGACAGATTAACAAAATTTAACTAAGATTTTAACATTTAGGCATCCGTGAGTATTTCCGGATGCCTTTGTTGAATCAATTCGAAATCCGCATTGATGTTTTTCTAAATAATAAGCGGAAATTCTTAATTCTTTATAATATGAAATCTTCAGCTTGGTTAGGTTTGCTATTAATAGCGGCAGTTACAATTATTATGATGGTCTATCATATCGTATGGTGGGCGTTCTTTCC
Source organism: uncultured Sangeribacter sp. (assembly GCA_964640365.1). GTDB lineage: Bacteria > Bacteroidota > Bacteroidia > Bacteroidales > Muribaculaceae > Lepagella. Next base: position 1,175 of record CAZXHO010000437.1, read on the forward strand.
GGTTTTCTTTATTTTCATGGAAGCTTTTTGTGAGCTTGCTTCAGTGTATCTGAAAAAAATTAGTCCCCTTGCATCGGAAAAACTTCAGACCTGCGCCTTCGTATTTGGGGTATTAACGGTATTGGGAATTATAGGGGTTTTTATAGCATGGCAAATAATTTTGCCATAACTCCGAAAAAACTTATTTCTTCAAAATAGGAATTCAGAGTAATTCAGAACTGCATATAATAATTGAGCCGGGCTTTTATACCCGGCTCAAAAAGGTTATAGACATTTGTGTTTATTAGCAGGGGAGGGCTGCATTAGTTTTGTGAACAGCCTCTGCGCTCTTCTTGAAGAGTTCTTTCTCCTCTTCGTTAAGTTCGATTTCAAGAATCTTCTTGATACCGCCTTTGCCGAGCACACAGGGCACACCTATGCAGAGATCTTTCTCACCATATTCACCTTCGAGAAGGGCAGAACATGGAATGATAGCATCCTGATCGTGGATAACAGCTT
>CAZXHO010000438.1:0-1672 GCA_964640365.1 uncultured Sangeribacter sp.
AAGCATTCTATTTCCCTGTGAGACTATGCGAAACAAACCGGGTTTTCCGGTTATTGCTAAAATTTCTCGAAGCATGTTTCTATTTCTATTTTTTTATATTATTAATTAACGTTATTCCAAGCAATAATAGAATCTGATCAATAAGAGGTTTAATCCCGCCATTATCAATCGTCTTCACTTTCTCCTTTGGCAGAGCATCGAATTCTTTCTCTTGAGATCCGATACGCTTGATTATGGCTTCATCCGAAAGACCATTTCTTTTCCTAATCCTATCTATCCTTATTCCCAACGGTGCATCTATCAACCATATTTCAGAACACAAGCAATCCAGTTTACCTGTATTAAGAATAGCTGATTCAATGAAGACGGGCGATTCAAAACTACGTGCCCAGTTAATAAAATCTGACTTTACAGCCGTATGAACAACTTTATTAATCCGAGCTCGAATCTCACTGTCAGAGAAGATTGCTGAAGACATTTTAGCTTTGTCAAGTTCACCTCGCTCATCATAGATTGATTCACCTAAAATTCTCTTCAGGTCGATTATTACCTGAAGATTCTCCTTCATTATGCGCTTTGCTTCGGTATCACAATCATAAACCGGATATCCCATAAGACGCAAAATTCGAGACACAACGCTCTTTCCAGCACCTATTCCACCGGTGATTCCTATAACAGAAGCCTTCTCTTTGCCCATACTCTGATGGAGTTTAATTCCTGACTATTGTATAATCGACACTATCACTCTTCAAGGTGAGGTTTAGAAGTCTATCAGGAAATCTGACAACATCCACATGGAGCTTACCGGTAGTGGCCCGTGCTATATCATCGTAATCAACCTGAAGCTCGATTTCAGGGTCATCATTATCTCCAAGTCTACTCATCGCGACATAATATTCCACCGGCACTTTTGAGGGGAATAATAAAAGACTTTCGCCATTGGGCACATTTACTGAGGAGACCGAAATCATAGCCTCTTTCTTTACTAGTGGCTCAATTGGAATTTTAACCTTTATTTGAGAAGGCAGAATTCTCGCATCTTTAATCTTTCTGATGTTCACTTCCACTTCTTTCGACTCTGAAAGATCTCTCAAATCTATCAATTCTGTTTCCACCATGTAAATGGTATCGAGCACTTCTTGCTCTGCATATACTAAAACATTCGAGGGAACAGGCTGAATGTTACCTTCCTGAATGCTTCCGGAAGCCGGGAGAATATTGGCGTCTACTATAACTGGTACTCTCCTTCCCTTGTTAAGAGTGTAAACAAGATGGAGTGAATCAAGAGATATAGCCGTTATCTGAGATGAAGGACCAAATACAGATTTTAATGATGCCAATATATCGTTTCTCGAAAATTTTAAAACTCCCTTATCTCCATATTCCTTAAAGTTGATGGATATAGTTGGATGTTTTAAAAATCCGTTTCGCCATAGGGTGGTACCTTTATCCCTAACGCTAACATGCATTTTTGTAGGGATATCGGATATAAACGTCACTGAATCGGGAACATTAGACAATTGAATCCTAACATTAAAATTGCTTTGGACACTATCATTTAACGCCAGTATCAGCCAAAATAAGGCACTAACAGCAACGAATTCCAGAAACAACACAACATTGTGGAAGCCCGAAGATTCTTTGAGCGTTCTCCATTTGTCTTTGATATTTC
>CAZXHO010000439.1:0-1664 GCA_964640365.1 uncultured Sangeribacter sp.
AACAGATGCATGCGGAAAACACGCGAATCTTGAATACGATAAGGGAGACGTGAAAATCTATAATCCGGGTGACATTTGGGCAATGACAAACGATCCTCAATGGCCCGATATGAAAGCTATCGTGGCTTATTGGGAAAAAATCGGTGGACGTAACATGCTGCCCGGCACTGTAAGCAGTCCCGACCGTTGTGTACGTGCCAATTATTTTGCTCATCATGTTGAAGCGGTTTCCGATCCTGACCTTGCAGTGAGCATCTGCCGTAGCGTATTAGTTCCATCGTGCGTACCTTATACTTATCTGATTCAGGGTGAACCAAACGTATCTTCTACTCAGTGGAGATCTTTTGCAGAGATTAAAAATTGCAGATATTATTTCGATATCGTGACAAATCCGGGTTATTATTATATCGACCTTAAAAAATGTAATTTACATAAAGGTGCTCATGTAATGAAACTTGACACTTCTAAAGAAACTAAACTTGTAGGAGAAGCCAATCATGCACTGAAGAAAGCAGCACCTTTCACTCCAAGTTATTGATTATACCGTATAACAGCAAAAATAAAGCGGACTGAAGTTCAGTCCGCTTTATTTTTGCTGTTATACCTCAATTCTAAATTCTGATTATGCATGTAGTTGGAAATATTCTTTTCTCAGGCACAATTAGATACTGTTTGGTCAATGATTTGATCCTCTACTAAGTAGTCCTACAAGCCAAAGTAGAAAAATAGCTCCTACCACCGAAGTGATAAGATTTCCGATTATGCTTGATGTTGTAATGCCAAGTAAGCCGAAAAGCCACCCTCCAAGAACTCCACCAATTATTCCGACTACAAGGTTGACGATAAGTCCGAAACCTCCGCCACGCATCAGTTTACCGGCTACAAATCCGGCAACTATACCGATAATGATATACCAGAGAAAACTCATAATGATTTATTATTAATTTACTATATTTTTACAAATATCTCTATTCATGAAACAACCTCATAATAGAATCCAATAAGATCATATCCTAAACTCACCATAAGAGGAGAATATTCTTACCTTGACTCAATGATAACAGGCGCTGAAGGAAGCCCTGAATAAACATGAGATTTTTCCTTCTGCCTAAATTGTTTAGTGAAAACTGCTGCTTCAGGAAGGGATACGAAAGCACCGGCTATGACATAACAATTAGCATCGCCATCAGTTACTGCAAACGCCTCATATCCCTTTTCCTTAAGATCCTTGGTTTGTGCCAAACAATTGGTTTTCATTTTATACTGACTTACTGCTACCTTGTAAGGTAAGGAATTAACACTTTCCCCTTCCAGTGCTTTGACTCTTTTTACCATTACATATACCGAATCCCCGTCGATAATCTGAATATTTGGACCATCGAGAGACTGAAGTTTCTGCCCGGGCATTACAAGATCTGCATCAATAGTTTCAGCAGCCTTTCTTTTCTGCAAAGCCGCATCGTAAGCCGATTTATAATTTTTTTCAGTTGGCTTACATCCTGATATTAGTGCGAGACAAGCTATGATTCCCGCAAACCATAAAAACTTACTTTTCATCTTTATATTCTCTATAGTCCGCAAAAATATAAAAAAAAGAGATACGGTTTATACTTCCGTATCTCTTTTTATATGATTCTATCGGTGATAATCAATATCTGCTTTAT
>CAZXHO010000440.1:0-1664 GCA_964640365.1 uncultured Sangeribacter sp.
TAATGTTTGCCCCTTTATATCTTTCTAATGATTGTGTAAACGCATGTGTCTATTGTCTATATCACATAAAGAATAAGACAATTCCAAGAAAGAAGCTTACGCAAGAAGATATTATAAGAGAAGTAATAGCTCTACAGGATATGGGACATAAGCGTATAGCTCTTGAAGCAGGTGAAGATCCAAGAAATAATCCTATTGAATATATACTGGAATCAATCGATACAATTTATTCAATTCATCATAAAAACGGTTCAATCAGACGAGTTAATGTAAATATTGCGGCAACAACTGTAGAGAATTACAGGAAATTGCATAATGCCGGTATTGGAACCTACATTCTGTTCCAAGAAACATATAATAAAGAAAATTACGAGAAATTACATCCTTATGGACCAAAAAGTGATTATGCTTGGCATACAGAAGCTATGGACCGTGCTATGGAAGGAGGAATCGATGATGTTGGTTTAGGCGTGCTTTATGGTTTGAATACATACAAATATGACTTCATCGGGCTTTTAATGCATGCCGAACATCTGGAAGCAAAATTCGGTGTTGGACCTCATACCATCAGTGTTCCACGTATCTGTCCTGCGGATGATATTTCTAAAGAAGACTTCCCGGACGCAATTTCTGATGACTTGTTCTGTAAAATTGTTGCAGTGCTACGTCTTGCGGTTCCATATACGGGGCTTATAGTCTCTACACGCGAGTCAGCAAGCGTCAGACAACGAGTCCTTGAACTTGGTATATCTCAGCTAAGCGGAGGATCAAAAACCAGTGTCGGAGGATATGCCGAGGAGGAAAATGAAGAGGAAGACTCATCGCAATTTGATATTTCAGACAGAAGAACCCTTGATGAAATAGTAGGTTGGCTTCTGGATTGCGGTCATATTCCAAGTTTTTGTACCGCATGTTACCGAGAAGGAAGAACAGGCGACAGATTTATGTCTCTCGTTAAATCCGGAAATATAGCTAACTGTTGTGCTCCAAATGCGTTGATGACGTTAAAGGAATATCTTGAAGATTATGCTTCCCCCGAAGTTAAGATGAAAGGTGAGCAGATTATTAAAGAAGAATTAGAAAAATTTAGTAATCAACAAATTCGCCAAATAGTAATTAATAATTTAGAAGCTATCCGTGAAGGAAAGCGTGATTATCATTTTTAATCCGACAATTTGATCCACAAATGAATACAACTTCGTCAGCAAACCGCAAACATATAATCATCCTCGGTGCATGCAACAGTGGGAAATCCTCTCTCATTAATATGTTGACAACACAAGAGGTGTCTCTTGTATCAAAAACACCGGGTACAACTACCGATCCGGTCAGAAAATCAATAGAAATTCCCGAAATCGGTCCTGTGGTTCTGATCGACACAGCCGGATTAGATGATAATACAATTTTAGGAATTTCACGAATTAAGTTAACCGAGAGAAGTCTTCAATCAGCCGATATCGCGCTGCTACTTGTTGGTGAAAATAGCTGCCTTGAAGAAGAATGGAAAACAATTCTTGAAAATAGAAAAATACCTTATATCGAACTAACCAATAAAATTGATGAAAATAGAATACCCGAACCGGGTAGCATAGGAATTTCTTGTTTAAGCGGAATTGGGAAAGAGAAGGTACTGGATGCTTTAAAAAAGAAGTTAATTTCAGAGG
>CAZXHO010000441.1:0-1647 GCA_964640365.1 uncultured Sangeribacter sp.
GTGTGCTCAATATGGCAGACGGGTGTCTGTTGCTTGTGGATGCTTTTGAGGGTCCTATGCCTCAGACAAGATTCGTGTTGCAGAAGGCTATCCAAATGGGTCTTAAGCCGGTAGTTGTAATTAATAAGGTAGATAAACCCAACTGTCGTCCTGATGAGGTAAACGAAATGGTTTTTGACCTCATGTTTAATTTAAATGCAACGGAAGACCAGCTTGACTTCCCGACAATCTACGGCTCAGCGAAGCAGAACTGGATGTCTACAGACTGGAAAAATCCTACAACAGATATCACTCCGGTGCTTGATGCTATAATAAAGTACATACCTGCACCAAAGCAGCTCGAAGGAGATCCACAGATGTTGATAACCAGTCTTGATTACAGCAGCTATGTGGGACGTATAGCAGTTGGGCGAGTGCATCGCGGCACATTACGTGAAGGTATGGACATAGCTCTTTGTAAGAAAGACGGCAGTATTGTGAAGCAACGCATCAAGGAGCTTCATACTTTTGAGGGAATGGGCCGCAAGAGAGTAGAGGAGGTGAGCAGTGGAGATATCTGTGCTATAGTTGGTCTGGACAATTTTGAGATCGGAGATACTATTTCTGATCTTGAAAATCCGGAACCGCTGCCAAGAATCGCTATTGACGAACCAACCATGTCAATGACCTTCACTATCAATGATTCCCCTTTCTTCGGGAAGGATGGAAAATATGTCACTTCGCGACATATTGCAGAACGTCTTGAGAAAGAGCTTGACAGAAATCTGGCTCTTCGGGTTCAAAAAGGAGAGAATGAAGATAAATGGACAGTTTTCGGTAGAGGAGTGCTCCACTTGTCTATACTCATTGAAACCATGCGAAGGGAGGGTTACGAACTTCAGGTTGGACAGCCTCAGGTTATCATAAAAGAGATAGACGGCAAAAAATGCGAACCTGTTGAAGCATTGACAATCAATGTGCCGGAGGAATACAGTTCAAAGGTGATTGATATGGTGACTCGCCGTAAAGGGGAAATCCTTTCAATGGAGACTCAAAACGATCGTATCAACATAGAATTCCAGATCCCATCGAGAGGCATAATAGGCTTACGAAACAATGTGCTTACCGCCACAGCCGGAGAAGCTATCATGGCGCATAGATTTCTTGAATATCAGCCATGGAAAGGCGATATAGAAAGGCGTACTAATGGTTCGCTTATTGCCATGGAAGCGGGAACAGCCTATACCTATGCCATCGATAAACTTCAGGATCGCGGCAAATTCTTTATATTTCCCCAAGAAGAGGTATATGCCGGACAAGTGGTAGGAGAAAATGCCAAAGACAGCGACATAGTGGTAAATGTGACGAAATCAAAGAAACTGACCAATATGCGTGCTTCAGGTGCTGATGACAAAGCCCGTATAGTACCTCCGGTTGTATTTTCTCTTGAGGAGGCTCTCGAATATATCAAGGAAGATGAATATGTAGAAGTAACTCCCAATCATCTTCGTTTGCGTAAAATCATCCTTGATGAGAATGAGCGTAAACGCGCCAACAGGTCGTAACTATAACATGAGGCTGCTTAATAGATGAGAAAGAATCTAACGATAAATATCCGGGGGAAGCATATGGTTTTCGGCACTCCCAAGGTGATGGGTATCATAAATA
>CAZXHO010000442.1:0-1647 GCA_964640365.1 uncultured Sangeribacter sp.
ATTTAGCTTTCCCCCCTTCCAACTCAGCCTCTTTCCCTTCAAGATAGGATAGATTTTGCTTCATCCATTCTGTATAGTCTTCTGAATCATCTCCACCAAGACAAGAGGCCATCAAGAAAATCAGGGAAGGAAGAATGAGAAATCCAAAATGTTTTAGTCTCATGTAATTTATGGATTAAATTTTGATTGATAGTAACTGTCTTTGTTACTGACTATCATTAAAAACTTACCTCAGGAGCTTTCTGCGCACCGGCTTCGGCCTTGAACTGAGGTTTTTCTTTGAACCCGAACCATCCGGCATAAATCACTGTCGGGAATTTCTTTATGCTGGTGTTATACTCTTTCACTGCCTCCGTATATCTCATTCTTTCTGTGGAAATACGGTTTTCAGTACCTTCGAGTTGAGTCTGAAGATTCATGAAATTTTCATTCGCCTTGAGATCCGGATAAGCTTCAGTGACTGCCAGTAGAGATTTTAGAGCCTGTGAAAGTTCTCCCTGTGCCTCCTGATATTTCGCTAATGTTTCTTCGTTAAGGTCATCTGCATTTATTGTGATCGAAGTAGCTTTGGCGCGTGCCTCAGTAACTTTTGTAAAAGTCTCACTTTCATGAGTGGCATAACCTTTCACTGTGTTCACAAGGTTAGGAATAAGGTCAGCACGACGCTGATATTGGTTTTCTACCTGTGCCCAAGCCTGATCCACACCCTGCTGTTTCTCTACAAGTGAATTATAGTTGCAGGAAGATAGAGAAGTGGTGAATAGGAATGCTATTATTGCAAAGATAAGTTTATTGAATATTGCTTTCATATTCTCAAATTTCAAAAATATTTAATATAATCTTTGATTTACATTAATCAAAGAAGCTTGCGTAGAAGACTGTTAAGGCTGACTTTTTCTGCAAGAATCTTTTCAAGATCATCGGCGTTAACTCTTTCCTGCTCCATAGTATCCCTATGACGCAGAGTCACTGTATTGTCTTCGAGAGTCTGGTGATCTACAGTAATACAGAACGGAGTGCCGATTGCATCCTGACGCCGGTAGCGTTTCCCGATCGAATCTTTTTCATCCACCTGACATGTAAAGTCGAACCGGAGCTTATGCTGTATTTCTCTTGCTTTTTCCGGGAGTCCGTCTTTTTTAACGAGAGGAAGCACCGCGCATTTTACAGGAGCGAGAGGAGCCGGGAAATGGAGCACCACTCTGTGGTCGCCACCATCAAGTTGCTGATCTTCGTAACAGCTGCACAACACGCTGAGAAACATTCTGTCAACTCCGATAGAAGTTTCGATTACATATGGAGTGTAGCTCTCATTGAGTTCCGGATCAAAATATTGAATCCTTTTACCTGAGAATTTCTCATGCTGTGAAAGGTCAAAATTGGTACGAGAATGTATACCTTCCACTTCTTTGAATCCGAATGGCATCTGGAATTCAATGTCAGTAGCGGCATTAGCGTAGTGAGCAAGTTTCTCATGGTCATGGAATCGATACTTCTCATCGCCCAGCCCCAGAGCTTTGTGCCATTTAAGGCGTGTTTCGCGCCATTTCTCAAACCATTTCAATTCCTCACCCGGGCGAACGAAGAACTGCATTTCCATCTGTTCAAATTCCCTCATGCGGAAAATAAACTGACGCGCCACAATCT
>CAZXHO010000443.1:0-1645 GCA_964640365.1 uncultured Sangeribacter sp.
GAACATGAAAGTAATGGCAGAGACGGCGAAGATTCAAGAAGTTGGAACAGAATATCATTATATGGATCTACAATTATAGATGAATGGCTGATGGTACATGCCAAATTCTGGATTCCATTTGTCGACGGAGGCAACAACAAAGATATCCTAAAATATTCCGGCATCTATCAGCACGGTATAGTGGTCACCACTCCCAATAAAAAATTCACATTTGGATTGACAATGGTGAAAAGAAAAGGGTTTAACCTGAATTTCAACACTATATTTGAAGCAAGTTGGAAAGTGCATCAGAAATCCAATCTCAACTTGTTTGCACAATACTACAACGGATATGGTGAAAACCTCATTGATTATAATAAATTCCACTCGCGGCTTAGAGTAGGCATCGTATTCAAGCCCCGTTTCTTCTCAGAATTCTGATCTTAACCACTCCTCATAAAGATATTATGTTTGAATTCAGTCTGAATCTTCCTCAATCCGCATGGATATGTCTCGGAGGCCTCTGCATCTGTTCGGTTTTTGCGATCATGGCACGATTCCTCCCGATTTTACGTACTTCGCGCGCAGCAAAATCACAAACTGCCGAAGGCGACCACGTAAATTTTAAGGCGAGTGATGAGGTTCCCATGGCTTCAGTAGTTGTATACAGCTTTGTAAATGAGGAAACCTTAAGTGACTATCTTGAAGTGCTGATGAATCAGGATTATCCCAATTATGAAGTGATTCTCGTAAACGAAGGTGGCTATGAAGCAACCAACTCCCTGGCAGACCGTCTGATGAAAAGATATCCACATCGACTGTACGTAACATTTATTCCCTCTGAATCCCACAATGTAAGCCGTCGCAAACTGGCTCTGACAATTGGTCTTAAAGCTGCTCACGGGGAGGTGGTAGTCACTACTACGTCAAACTGTCACATACCCTCTCAACAATGGTTAAGCCTGATGATGCAGCCGTTCTGCGGGAGCGACCGCACTGACGTTGTCCTTGGATATGCTCACATTAATTTTGACAATCTCACCGGATCCGGTAAATGGTATAAGGAATTTGATAGTACTCTCACTGCCTGTCAATGGTTAGGAGCGGCTATTCATCATTATCCATACCGTGGAGACGGCTTTAATCTTGCTTACCGCCGTCATCTGTTCTTCGCGCAAAAAGGTTATTCTAAAACGCTCCATCTAATGAATGGTGATGATGATCTTTTCATCAACGACATTTCTACGCGCACAAATACCGATGTAATGATTGCCCCGGATGCAATTCTGACATTTGACTATGGAGAGGCCGGCAACCGCATTATGGCGGATCTTAAAGAACGTTATCAGTTCACTTCGCGGATGCTACCTCAAATGCCGTTTATTCGGGCAGGATTCGGGTCGGCTATGCAGTGGGGTGCAACCCTTTGTGGAATTGCAGCAGCCATATTATCTCTTCCTAATCTGCTCCCACTTGCTGTGGTGTGTTTACTTCTTGGCATTCTGAATATCGGAGAAATTATTCTTTACAGACAGGCGGCTCGTGCTCTTGGGTCAGTTTGTTTATGGTGGGCACTCCCCTTCTTTCTCCTCTGGCACCCTATCGGTAATTTCTTATTCAAATCAGGCCATCGCCGACACCGTAAAAAGAATTATACTTTCACCTA
>CAZXHO010000444.1:0-1643 GCA_964640365.1 uncultured Sangeribacter sp.
AATTCTGCCAATTTTTTACCCATTCGAGAAATCATCAGTCTTGCTTCTGCGTTCATTTTAAACATCATGAGGTAATGATCTATTTTTTTACATTCCTCATAATTACCGTCTAAGAATGCTCTATGGGTAAGAATAGCTGCAATTCCATCACTGAAAGCCGCCTGATGAGCTTGAGAACGTGCAAATTCCTCAAGAGTTTTGGCATCAGTAACTATATTTTCAAAAGAAGCTGTTTCAAGTCCGTTTGAGAATGAAAAAGTGCCTACAGGAAAAGTTGAATCCGTGAACTGTAACAATCTCATCACGGAGGACATATTCGGTCTCTTGTCCATAACGTTATCCTTATTTACTCTTCCTCATGATGATGGCAGTGACATTCATGGTCATGGTCATGATGATGGTGGTGGTGATTCTCCTCTCCATCGTGGGCGTGTACAATATGACCATGGGCGTGAACATGAGAATGACTCTCCTGTCCTGCTCCTCCAAACAATCTTCTGATTTCATGAGGTGCCAGATAAGGTATTATATCTAAACCCTTCTGGAAAGTATAAGATATTCCCTCGATATGGTGTGTGTCCATGACAGATTCCATCACCTTTTTGTCAACTGTCAGGGGAACATAAACTTTTGTCTGTTTTACTACTGCGGGCCAATGCTGATTACCAATGGCATGACCCAATTCAACAGAGATTCTTATAATTGTCTGAGGATCTTTTTCAGCCAGACCTTCAAGATCAATAACCAATACCGGACTCAGTTCAATTCTCAGAACAACTGCCTTATTCGTTTCGGGGTTATAATCAATCACGTCCCCATCTACTATCTGGGAGTGTCTTGCAAGTGCAATCGGATATTCTTCTCCATTTACTCCTTTCCCAAGGAATCTGGACTTTTGAGCAGTCCATTGATCAAGAAAAATATAGTCAATTTCGGCATCTTTAAGTTTCTCTTTCCATTCTTCGGAACGATTCATATTGCCGAGTATCGTCGAGTAAATTTTCATTGTTCTGATTATAAAATTACGGGGGGATGCCTTAGGGTATCCCCCCGTCAAAATGATGGTAATGCTATTTTAATTGAATAATATTCTTTTGCTTCTTTCAGGCTTAGATTCTATTAGCTGAACCAATAGAGCTGAGCCAGAGGAAGTTCTTTTGCCGGAGCAACATAAGCCTTATATCCGTCAACTGTAACATCAAATGTTTCAGGATTAACTTCAATATGAGGAGTAGCTGTATTGCGTACCATATTTGCTTTCCCGAGCTGACGTGTTCCGTGTACAGGATAGATGATAGATTCAAGACCTAACTTCTCTTTTACACCAGCCTCGTAAGAAGCCTTTGAAACAAATGTCATTCTTGTGCTCTGGAGCTCTTTACCATATGCACCATACATAGGACGCATGATCTTTGGCTGCGGAGTTGTAAGAGAAGAATTCGGGTCACCCATATTAGCCCAGTTGATCAGACCACCCTTGAGGACAAGTTTCGGTTTAGTGCCAAAGAATGCTGGTTCCCAAAGCACGAGGTCAGCCATTTTACCCTTTTCAATTGAACCCAATACGTCAGAAATACCGTAAGTAATTGCGGGGTTAAGAGTAATCTGAGCAAGATAACGGAGAACACGGAAGTTGTCATTAC
>CAZXHO010000445.1:0-1641 GCA_964640365.1 uncultured Sangeribacter sp.
GGTATGCAACACTTTAAGTTAATGAAACTCGCTATGTTTCCTTTTGGAAAGACCGTTAGTTAAGATTTTATCATATAGAATGTAACTAACCTGTCATAACGTTTTTAATTTCCTCTTTTTATTTATGACCTCACAAAAAAACGGTGGAGAGAATATTTCTCCCAAAAATAAAAGGCTTCGCAAGAAGAAAATTCAAAATGCGATAATCATTACCTCTGTGATTGTCGGCTTTATTCTGATAATATTGGCAGTGTGCTTATTTTTTAAGGAAAAACCGGTGGTAAAAGATCTTCCTACTGTGGGCACGGAAGAGGTCGTGACAGATGATGTAAGAATTTATGGTAAATATGTGGGTAGAATTCGTGCCCAGCAGTTTGTCGAGGTACATGCGCGAGTGGAAGGATATCTTGAAAGTATGCTTTTCAAAGAAGGTTCTTACATAAAAAAGGGTGAAGTCTTATTTATCATAGATCCTAAAATTTATCAGTCGCATGTCGAAAGGGCAAAAGCTCAATTGAGTAAAGCGGAAGCTCTTGCCCAAAAGGCCGAACGCGACTTGCACCGTATAAGACCATTATATGAACAGAATGCAGCATCGCAACTCGACCTTGACAATGCTACTGCAGCCTATGAAAGCGCAAAGGCTGAAGTAACGGTAAGTAAGGCCGATCTTACGCAGGCTCAACTTATTCTTGGATATACCCGTGTAACCTCTCCGATCTCAGGATATATTTCGGAGACAGTCGCTGACATAGGTACACTGGTTGGACCTTCTTCCGGAAAATCATTGCTGGCAACTATTGTGAAAAGTGATACGGTTAGAGTGGATTTTTCTATGACAGCCCTTGATTATCTTAACAGTAAGGAACGGAATGTAAATCTTGGATCTGAGGAAAAAGATAACAAATGGGATTCTTATGTCACTATAACTTTGGCAGACGGAACAGTTTATCCTCATAAGGGCAGAGTAGATTTTGCAGATCCTCAGGTAGATCCTAAAACGGGAACTTTTTCCGTTCGTGCTGTCATGCCTAATCCTGATCACAGTCTGCTGCCTGGCGAATTTACGAAAGTAAAAGTGTTGCTTGAGGTGAGGGAAAATGCTATTAAAGTGCCGACAAAGGCTTTGGTGATCGAAAAGGGAGGAGCATATATCTATGTAGTCCGTAAAGATAACATAGTTGAAAAACGGTTTATTGAGACAGGTCCGGAAGTGGAGAATGACATTGTAGTTGAACGCGGACTTGCACCGGGTGAACGGATCGTGGTGGAAGGACAGCACAAACTTAGTCATGGCATGGCAGTAAAACCGGTGACAATTACTGAAGAAAAGAGTAATAACGGCAAAGAAGAGTAATGGGAGGAGCAGTAAAATGAAGGGTAATTATTTCCTAAATCATCCGGTATTCTCCATTGTAATTTCTATTGTTATTTTACTGATAGGAAGTATAGCATTAGTCTTGTTGCCTGTGGATCAATATCCGGATATCGTACCACCTGTTGTAAGAGTCTCTGCCACGTATCCCGGTGCAGATGCACAGACTGTCACTCAAGCGGTAGCAACTCCAATAGAACAGGAATTGAATGGCACACCGGGCATGATCTATATTTCTTCTTCGAGTACTAACAATGGAAGCTTTT
>CAZXHO010000446.1:0-1640 GCA_964640365.1 uncultured Sangeribacter sp.
GAATGACACCTCAGACAATCAATGCCTATTACAATCCCATGAATAACGAAATAGTATTCCCTGCAGGTATTCTCCAGGCTCCTTTCTTTGATCCTGAAGCAAGCGATGCTGAAAACTATGGTGGAATCGGGGTGGTAATCGGTCATGAACTTACACACGGATTTGATGATCAAGGATGTCAGTTCGATGCACAGGGTAATATGGCAAACTGGTGGGCCGAGGAAGACGCTCAGGCGTTCAATAATTTAGCTCAAGGACTCGTTAACCAATACTCTGCTGTAGAAGTCTTACCGGGGCTTTTTGCCAATGGTCAATATACTCTTGGTGAAAATATAGCAGACCAAGGTGGTTTGCGTATCGCCATGACAGCTTTTCTGGATTCCCAGAAGAAAAAGGGTGTTGACGTAGAATCTTAAAACGCACTTATTGATGGGTTCACTCCGGTGCAGGCGTTTTATCTTAATTTTGCCAACCTATGGGCAAATAATATTCGCGACGAAGAGATCCGTTCTCTGACTACTGGTGATGTTCATTCACTTGGTAAAAACCGAGTAAATGTATCTCTTAAAAATCTTGAACCATTCTTCAAAGCTTTTGGAATTCAGGAGGGTGATGCTATGTTCCTTCCTGAAGACAAACGAGTAATTATTTGGTAAATTGATTCTTTTAACAGAATTAGTTGACTTAACAAAATAAAAAGCTGCAAACTAATGTTTGCAGCTTTTTATTTTGTTAAGTATCTTCTAAATAATCCAACTGGAAAAAATCTTCCAATTATTTGAAGAGATATTGAGAAGAAATGGATTGATTGTTATGTATTCTTCTAATAGTATCTGCAAATAGTTTTGCAACAGGAAGAACTACAGCCTTCGGATTCTCTTTTCCATAAGGTATGGAATCAGTGAAAACAATTTCTGTAAGACCTGAAGCCTTGACACGCTCTGTGGCAGGATCGCTCATCACTGCATGACTGCATAATGCCCTTACTGAGGATGCACCATTTTCAATAAGAAGATCGGCTGCTTTTGTGATTGTACCCGCAGTGTCGCTTATGTCATCCACGAGCACTACATTTTTGCCTTTTACATCACCGATAACAGTCATTTTTTCTACTACATTGGCTTTAGCCCTCTGTTTATGGCATAAAACCAGGGGAACGTCAAAATACTTAGCGTATGAATTTGCCCTCTTGGCACCGCCAACGTCAGGTGATGCAATTACAAGCTCTTTAAGATGTAAGCTTTCGATATAAGGGATAAAAATTGATGATGCATAAAGATGGTCGACGGGTACATTAAAAAATCCCTGTATCTGATCGGCGTGAAGATCCATTGTAATCAGTCGGTCAATACCTGCTACACTCAGCAGATCAGCCACCAATTTAGCTGCAATTGAAACTCTCGGTTTATCCTTCCTGTCTTGACGTGCCCAACCAAAATATGGTATTACTGCTACTATTGTGGCGGCAGAGGCTCTTTTGGCAGCGTCAATCATGAGGAGCAGCTCCATCAGATTGTCAGTATTCGGAAATGTGGATTGAACAAGATAGACTTCCGAACCGCGGATAGATTCCTCAAACGAAACTTCAAACTCTCCGTCGGCAAATGTCTCTATCTTCATTTTGCCTAATTCTATGCCCA
>CAZXHO010000447.1:0-1626 GCA_964640365.1 uncultured Sangeribacter sp.
GGTTCTGCTTGATGGCATCGGTGTGTATGCGGTAGTTGATTTTCGATAACTCACGTTTCGCAGACCAACCCAACGCTTTCTGTTCCTCCTCTTTCAACCGCAGATATTCTTCTTATTCATAAATTAATTTTTAAATTATACCGCAAAGTTCACGGATTTTATTGACCTGCAGAACTGAGCCAATATTGGCTATTGGTGTTGGTCATATCATAGTTTATTTGTAATTTTGTGATATTAACAACATTAAATCCAAGCAAGTATGTCAGCAAAAGTATATGTAGTCAATGACCGCACTGCTATTGATTTCATTGAAAACAATGACATTGATGGATTCAAGAACTATCTTGCAGAAGAAGAGTACCTGATGTTTGAGGACCCCGTGGAGTTTGAAACAGAACAGGAAGCGCTTGCTTTTTGTGCTGGTCTTGGACATGGGACAATTGATGGTGCTCCAGTTGAACAGTTTCCTCTCCGCAGCTTTGAAGAATACGACCAACCTTTCATTGAGTTGATAGAGAACTATTGACATGTCATGCCCCCTATATAGAGGGAAGTTGCTATGGCTGATGTGCTGACAAAAGAACAGAGAAGCCGTTGTATGGCTGCTATCAAGGGAAAGGATACAAAACCTGAGATGATTGTCAGGAGGTATCTTTTCTCCAAGGGACTGCGGTTTCGTGTTCAGGTCAGGAAGCTGCCGGGGAATCCTGACATTGTTCTCCCTAAGTACAAGACAGTGATATTTGTCAACGGTTGCTTCTGGCACGGACATGAGGGCTGCAAATACTTTCGTCTGCCAAAATCCAATGTCGAGTTCTGGAAAGAAAAGATTGAGCGTAATATCGCACGAGATGTCCACAAAGAAGAAGGACTGAAAGAACTCGGGTGGAGAGTGATACGTGTATGGGAGTGCGATATAAGGAAAGTTTCAGGTCGTGAGGATTATCTTCTAAGCATTTATAATTCTATCACTGAGTCTGTTCGTGCGAAAACATACGAAACAGACGCTGATTCCATTCAGATTGCAGCAGAATCAGCTAGTTCATACCACAAGAGTGAGTGAATCTTACTGATATTCCACAATAAGCACATGATTCCTAGCCCACTGAATAAATCAGTTTCATTCCATCTTCTATTTACCAGATTTTATTAGTATCTTTCCTCTAAAACGTATTTGGTAACTTCCCACAAAAGTCGTTGAATTCTCCCCAGATTCCCGATTAAAGGACATGAAGGACCAGGCCGAGAGGTTTTCCGTCAGCAGCAGATATAAGATTGTTACTTTCCTCTACAGGCTTGGTTAGCCTATGCCGGTGTCCAGCTCCTTTGCCCATGTTGGTAAATTTGTCGAACGGGCTGCAATGCACCACAAAGATAATTACATTATGGACAAAGGTATTTGGCGCGGTCAGTTGACCGCCATTGTTTCAAGTCTCTTGATCTGTTCCTCCAACTCCTTTTGCTCTCTGAGTCGCTTGAGGTAAATGTCAATGAAGTCTTCTTTTTTCGTCAGCATGTGCCAGACGGCGACAAGTATTTTACGGGCTATGGCCACCTGTATCTTCATCTTGCTTTTCTTTTTGACGATAGTCTGAGTATAACTGAAATTGGAGAAGAAGCAGTTTC
>CAZXHO010000448.1:0-1589 GCA_964640365.1 uncultured Sangeribacter sp.
GTTGCGACACTTTGTCAAGTGCAAACGGTATGGATAAGATAACCATGAAAATGATTCTTCGTTCAGAGGGAATTCCTGTGGTAGATTATGTTTGGTTTACTGATAAAGAATGGATATCCAAACGTGATGAACTGATTTCCAAGATTGAGGACAAACTGGGTTATCCTGTAATTGTAAAACCTGCCAACCTGGGTTCGAGTGTCGGAATAGGAAAAGCTTCAGACCGTGAAAGTCTAATTGAAAAAATTGACAATGCCTGCAAGTTTTCAAGAAGACTTATCGTGGAACATATGATAGAAAACATGATGGAGATCAATTGTTCGGTGCTTGGAGATTGTGATGACTATCAAAGCAGTGTCTGTGAAGAGCCCATCAGCAAAGGAGATTTCCTTTCTTACGAAGAGAAATATGGCGGAGGTAGCAAAGCCGGAATGCAGGCGAGTGAAAAAAGGATCCCCGCAGATATTCCTGAATCTATGAGTGATGCTATCCGTAAAATGGCTGGAGAAACATTCAGAGTGCTGTCTTGTCATGGCGTAAGCCGAGTAGACGTTATGGTTGACAAGGACGATAACAGTATTTACGTGAATGAAATCAATACTATCCCCGGTAGCTTGTCGTTCTATCTATGGGAAGAGAGCGGAATCTCTTTCCAACGTCTGATGGACAAACTTGTAGAACTCGCTTTACGCCGTAAAAGAGACACCGATCGCAAAACTTTTACTTATGATGCCAACATCTTTGCAATGGGTGGAGGTATAAAAGGAGGAGTGAAAGGTGCTAAAGGTGGAAAGCTCTCCCATTGATAACTTAAACTTGAAAAATCTTCCCGAATTAAATATACATTGAACAGAATGAGCAAAAAGTTCAAAGAATATAGCAAACAGCTTAATCTCTCCGAAATCAACAAGGAGATATTGCAATCATGGGATAACCATTCCCTTTTCGAAACTTCTATGAAAGTTAGGGAAGGGTGTCCGACTTTTGTATTCTATGAGGGACCTCCTTCGGCTAACGGAATGCCCGGAATACATCATGTAATGGCACGTACTATTAAAGACATTTTCTGCCGCTATAAGACAATGAAAGGTTTTCATGTAAAAAGGAAAGCCGGTTGGGACACTCATGGATTGCCTGTAGAGCTTGGCGTAGAGAAAAGTCTTGGTATTACCAAAGAAGATATTGGGAAGAAAATATCTGTAGATGAATACAACGCTGCTTGCCGGCGTGAAGTCATGAAATATACGAAAGAATGGACCGACCTGACTCATAAAATGGGATATTGGGTAGATCTTAAGGATCCGTATATCACATATGACAATAAATATATTGAAAGTGTATGGTGGCTATTGCGTCAACTCTACGATAAAGGATATTTATTCAAAGGTTATACTATTCAACCTTATTCTCCGGCTGCCGGTACAGGGCTGAGCTCTCACGAACTTAACCAGCCCGGCTGTTATCGTGATGTCAAGGATACTACGGCAACGGCTTTATTCTCGATAAAAGATCCTAAGAAAGAGATGGAAGGCTGGGGAAATCCCTGCTTCATGGCATGGACTACTACACCTTGGACTCTTCCTTCCAAT
>CAZXHO010000449.1:0-1586 GCA_964640365.1 uncultured Sangeribacter sp.
TTCATCTCTTCTCATCCGGCATGTAAGGAAGTAGATATGGCAGAATTGGCAGCCATAACCAAAGATCTCGATTTTCATCTTGAACAGGTTCAGGATTTTACTCCAACTCCAATGACATTGGCAACGGAGATATATTATACCGGCTATCATCCCTATACCGGGGAGAAGATTTTCACTGCTACAACTCCCGAAGAAAAATTAGCCCAACGGCAATTCTTTTTCTGGTATAAACCTGAGAACCGAAGACAGTTGACGGAAGAACTAAAGAAACTTCACCGTCCGGATTTAATAGACAGACTTTTTAAAGTAAAACATGAAAATAATATGAAGTCTAATAAATCATCGGTGAAGAATAAGGGAATGCTGCATTCAAGAAAGGGTCCAATTCGTCAAAAGAGATCTAAGTCATAAATTAATTTTCAATAAATTAATAATTTGAATAATGATTGTATGGTGAATTTTTGTTAAATTTGCAATAACAATCTTTCTTCTAAATTTATTTTCTCTCCTCTAAATTACCTTGAAAAATATTCATAAATCCTTATATCTAAATCTGTATGAATAAACTAACCTTTACTATGGGTAGCCTATTATTACCCCTTGCGTTAGGTGGATGTCAGAATTCAGGGCAATCGTCCGACAATATTATTGACAAACCTGACGTGCATGTCGTTGATGGGAAAATGACAGCCGAAGTGTTGGAAGCATTCGGAAGAATCTCCTCAGCCATTCCTTCTCCGGACGGTTCTAAAATCATCTTCACTCTTTCATATGAAAGCATTGAGGAAAACAAAGCGAATGCAGAAATCTATTGCATTAATGCGGATGGCTCTGAAATGAAGAGGCTCACTACCACTGCCTCCTCAGAATCTAACATCCGTTGGATTGATAATGGGAACAAGATAGCCTACTTGCGCAAGGATGATAAAAGTGGCAAAACCCAACTTCATACCATTAATGCTGACGGCACCGGAGTCAAATGTCTTTCTGAAATAGAAAATGGTATCGAGTGTTTTGAAATATCTCCTGATGAAAAGAAAATTGTTTTCGGCTCACCTATTAAAGCTTACAATAAGGATGAGGAACTTTTCAAAGGGCTTGACAAAACATCCGGTCGTATCGTAGACGATCTCATGTATAAGCACTGGGATGAATGGGTTGATGAAATTCCTCATCCCTTCGTGGCAGATCTTACAGAATCCGGCATTCAGAACCCGATAGACATTATGGAAGGTGAACCTTACGAATGTCCGATGCGTCCGTTTGGTGGAGCAGATGCTTTTGCTTGGTCTCCTGATAGCAAGTCGCTTGTTTATTCATCACGTAAACTTAAGGGTCAGGATTACGCATTCTCTACAAACTCCGACCTTTATCTTTACAATCTGGAAACAAAGAGCACGGAGAATCTGACTGAAGGTAATTTGGGATATGACACAAATCCTAGTTTCTCACCCGACGGAAAGACTCTCGCGTGGCTGTCGATGGAAACTCCAAAGTATGAGAGCGACAAGAAGCGTCTGATGGTGATGGATATAGCCACCAAATCTAAAAAGGATCTTACAGCTAACTGGGATTACTGGCCCGAG
>CAZXHO010000450.1:0-1552 GCA_964640365.1 uncultured Sangeribacter sp.
ATTTTCGAATATGGTAAACTGCAATTTCCCGAAAAAGGGAGATCTTGACAGTATGGTTTATACATGGCAAGCATATTCGGACAGCATATCCGCGCATTCCAATTGGTTTCCATTCAACTATCTCAACAACTCATATCATCGCGATGTAGACATGGAGAATATGAAAGATTGCGCCACTACCCTGCTTCTTTCTCCCGGAATAGCACAGATTTTTTATGGAGACGAGACAGGGCGTCCGCTCAGCGATGCCCAATATAATGTGGATAGTGCCCAGGCATTCCGTTCTGATATGAACTGGGATTCTATCGATGAGGATCTGCTCCGTCATTTCCAAAAACTCGCCCATATCCGAAAAGCACATCCTGCAATAGGCACCGGTAAACAAAAGACCCTTGACACGCACAGCTGCATAAGATATACCGACACTGATTCCCTCCTCATTCATTTAAAACCTACTGAAGGAGAATCCCTCAAAGTTTCCCACTATTTCAAAGACGGCGAAACGCTAATCGAACTCTACTCAGGAGAAAAATCCACCGTAAAAGATGGCAAAATTTCTTTTCCCTCCGCTGAAGGAAATGTGTGGATCATCTCCAATAACCAATAAAGAATTAGATACTTCAATTCCCTTCAAAAAATAAGAAGTTGTCTAACTTTTAGGGGTCAGTTCACTTATTGCGTCAAACCCTCTTTTGCCTTTAGTAACATTTCCTAAATGAACTAATCCTTAATATCAATATTTTTTATATGTATTAATATGGCTTACAGAATAGAAGCACACTTTTCTCCTGAGGGGGTTCATCTAAAATAGCTTCATGACAGTGAGTCTAATCAAGCTGTATTATATGACCAATGGTGTCATTTTGGATACTGATCTTCTGTCACAGGCTCTAGCCATTCATTGGAAGTGTTTTCACCTTCAAGTTCAAAAGCAAGATGAGAGAACCAACTGTCGGCAGCCTCGCTGTGCCAGTGTTTTACATTGGCAGGAATATGGATGACGGTTCCGGGAAGGATCTCCACGGCCGGTTTTCCCTCTTCCTGATACCATCCACGTCCGGCAACTCCGACAAGCATCTGTCCTCCCCCTTTTGTTGCCTTATGGATATGCCAATTGTTGCGGCAACCGGGTTCAAAATTAACATTAAAAAACTTCACTTGGTCACTTGATATCGGAGCCAAGTAGCTGTTGCCGATGAAATATTTAGCATAGGCTGTATTAGGGTCTCCTAACGGGAATATTGATTCTTGCTCAAATTTCTGTTTGGCATCATCACTCTCAGTAGTGTCTTTCCAAACTTCAACAGCTTGGCGGAAAGCACCCCATACAGACTTTGGTGTGAAATTGATAATATTTTCAGGAGCGCCTTTTGCAACCAACGCATTCGCTAACGAATCCTGCTCAGACTGCGGAATCTTTGCACTTCATGTTGCATACTCATACTTTATGCCTTCCTTCTCCGCAGCATCTTCCAAAGCCTGAAAAGAACCGAAAGAGCTCCCCTCTTTTACGGCTCTCACATATGTAAACTTATGCTTTACGAGTTCACTG
>CAZXHO010000451.1:0-1549 GCA_964640365.1 uncultured Sangeribacter sp.
CGGAAATGGATCTTCATATATAGGATCCAAGATATTTGAAGCAAAGGATGTAAGTAAGTCTTTTGGTGATAAAAAGATTCTGGATAAATGGAATTATACTTTTGCACGTTATGAAAAAGTCGGAATAGTTGGCGACAACGGAGCCGGCAAGACTACATTCATAAAGCTACTTCTTGGTGAACTTCAGCCTGACAGCGGAAGTTTTGACATAGGTCAAACCGTAAAATGGGGATATTACAGTCAGGAAGGAATGACTGGGTTTGACGAGAAAAAGAAGGTAATAGACGCAGTGAGAGAGATTGCCGAAGAGGTGAGGATAGATGATAAGACAAGACTTTCTGCCTCGCAGTTTCTGACTCGGTTTCTTTTTACCCCCGAGACTCAGCAAAAATATATTTTTAAATTGAGTGGAGGGGAACGACGCCGACTTTATCTTGCAACCGTGCTGATGAAGAATCCCAATTTTCTGATTCTTGATGAACCAACAAATGATCTGGATATTCTTACACTCACCGTTCTCGAAGATTATCTTGTAAATTTCAAAGGTTGTGTGATAGTGGTAAGTCATGACCGTTTTTTCCTTGACAGGATAGTGGATCATCTGTTTGTATTTAAGGGGAACGGCGTGATAAAAGATTTTCCGGGAGATTATTCAACTTGCAGGCATTGTGTGCAAGAAGAACTGAAAGAACAGAGGGCGGTTGAGACGGAAAAACAACAGTCAGCTGCTGCAGACTCCGGTAATAAACCACGTCATAATCAGAAACAGAAACTATCTTTTAAAGAGAAGAAGGAATTGGAAAGCCTGACCGCAAAAGTGGAAGAACTTGAGAAGGAGAAATCTGAAATTGAAGTGAAAATGTCGGAAGGTAATATGGATCATGAAGCTCTCGCGGTTGCCGGCAAAAGAATTGAAGAGATAATCAATGAGATTGATGAATCGGAATTCAGGATTCTTGAATTAATGGAAAAAGAATAAAAATTCAGATTATGAGTATCAATAAAATTATAACTGCTCTACTGTTTTTAATAATGGTGACCTTGCCAAGTTTTGGGCAAAAAGTGCCTAAAAGTTTGTTGCCAACGGAAAAAGAGAGAGTAAAATTTCTCAATGAGGCAGATGACTTTATAGACGATATGGCTGAGGGTCTTCAGGAACGTCAAAGTGACGCGGTTTTACACGCTATGCGCGGACAGACTGGAGAATTGGTCAATATAAGGAATTCGCGCAATGGAATGCCCACTTTGTCTGACAAGGTAGTTAGAAAGGATATCACCGGCACAGGATCTGCACGAGGAGTTGCCATGCGTCTTTATGTTCCAAAATCAGCCCAAGGAAAAAATGTAAAACTTCCTCTCCTTATTTATTTTCATGGAGGGGGATGGGCTTTCGGCAGTTTGAATTCCTGCGCTGCGTTTTGTGATGCATTGGCAGCCACGGGATCGGCTATGGTACTTGCAGTAGACTATAGTCTTGCTCCCGAGAATCCTTATCCGGCATCTCTGTCAGATTGTGTCGCTTCGCTTGAATATGCGGTGGCGCATGTGA
>CAZXHO010000452.1:0-1541 GCA_964640365.1 uncultured Sangeribacter sp.
GTCTGCATCTTTATTGAACCTCCGGAAATAACTCCATACTCTGCCGTCGCATCCGCGACGTGTTCCGGCATCGTGTGTAGAATAAGCATCTGCGAAAGAGAAATCTTCATCTTTTCCGTTGAAATAACCACGTTTGCGTGCGAAAGAGATTACATCTTTGCTATGTAATACGTTCTCTTTGTCTTTGAAATCTACTTTGCGGATTCGAGGTTCGTTAGCGTGACCTGAAATGGCATTATCGGGTATTCTCACGGCTACCCAGACAGCACCCTTCTCGGCTCCCTTACCGATCATTTCCATCACCCATACTTCATTTTTATCAGCTATGGAGAAAGACTCACCGCTACTGGCGTATCCATATTTGTCCACCAGATCTGTCATGACCTGAATTGCCTCGCGAGCAGACTTGGAACGTTCCAATGCTATTTGAATCAGAGAGCCGTAATCGATGATGGAGTTGCCGGTTGTGTCAACGAGTTCGTGGTGACCTCCCCAAGTGCTTTCTCCAATAGCTACCTGAAATTCATTGATATTGCCGATAACGTTATAGGTTTCGGCCGGCTGAGGGATTTCACCGAGTGGCTTGGAGGTGTCCCATTCCACCACTTTTCTCATAGCTCCCGGAAGGTGTCGAGCGGCAGGGGTGTGGGTCAGCATTCCGTAAAGATTATGGGAATCTGCCGAATATGTCATAAACACAGAGCCATCTTTTGTGGCTTTGGGACCTGCAATAAGATTGGTGCAGGCAAGCGCTTCCGGAGTTGCAAATAGAGCCGGAATTAAAAGCGCCATTGATAAAGAAAATTTTTTCATGTCACGAATTTACTACAAATAGCTGATTTGTGCAAGTTTGGTAAGGAGGAAATTATTTAGTAATTTTGTAGAGAATTTGCTCCATACGGTATAATATTGGGTTTCGACTGAGCAATCGGGCGTGTGAAAGTGTTAATATAACGTAGGGGGCTGTTGGTAGGCTGTGCCCTTATGTATTGACTCAAAAATTTTACCTTATGGACGAAAATAAAAATATAAAAAATTTTGAAAGCCTTGGTGTTGAACCTCGGTTACTAAAGGCAATCGGAGAATTAGGTTTTGAATCTCCGATGCCAATACAGGAAATGGTTATTCCCCATCTTCTCGAGAAGGATGGTGATGTGGTAGGTCTTGCACAGACGGGCACAGGAAAGACAGCAGCTTTCGGTTTGCCGGTGCTTCAGCGAATAGACGCAGAGAAGAGAGTGCCTCAGGCACTTATAATCGCCCCGACAAGAGAACTTTGTCTGCAGATAGCAGGTGACCTTGCTGATTTTTCAAAATACATAGACAATTTAAAAATTCTTCCTGTTTACGGAGGTTCAAGTATCGACAGTCAGATCCGGTCTCTTAAGAATGGAGTTCAGGTAATAGTTGCAACTCCGGGACGTCTTATTGACCTTATCAAGAGAGGTGTGGTGGATCTGAAGAATGTACATACTGTAATCCTTGATGAGGCGGAACAAGAGCAAAACAATCAGACGGGAGGCGAACTATCATGACTCTGT
>CAZXHO010000453.1:0-1539 GCA_964640365.1 uncultured Sangeribacter sp.
GTTTGCACCTTTAGAACCATAGAGCGCACACGACGCGGCATCTTTCAGCACTGATACGTTTTCCACATCGTTAGGGTTGATGTCGTTAATCGCACCATTGTAAACCACACCGTCCACAACATAAAGAGGAGATGTAGAACCGTTAACGGTGTTAATACCTCTAATAATGATGGAAGGTGAGGATCCCGGAGTTCCTGTCGAGTTATTTACCTGCACGCCGGGCGACATGCCTTCAAGAGCTTGGGTGACACTCGAAACCGGGCGTTTCTCGATAGCCTTCTCATTAACGACAGCCACAGAGCCTGTGAGAGATTCCTTTGAGGCAGTACCGTAAGCTACGACAACCATTTCATCGAGCTGAGCTGTTTGCGACTCAAGATAGATAGTCATGTCATTTTTAAGATCAACGGTAATGCTCTTGTAGCCTACATAAGATATCTTAGCCTTAGAGACATTTTGGGGAATGCGAAGTGTAAACTTACCGTCGATGTCAGTAGCAACGCCTTGTCCGCCTCCTACTGGAGCGACAGTTACGCCGATCAGAGGCTCGTTGTTGGCTGCATCCAGAACGGTGCCTGTCACAGTGCGTGTCTGTGCCAACGCACTGAACGCACAAGCCAACACTGCCATTAGAATGAAAAATAATTTTCTCATCGGATCAATGTTAATTTAGTTAATAATGGTTTGATTTTTCGGTTTGTTAATATTTCTGTGAATAATTTTGCCACTAATTATTAAAAATTTTAGGTCTATTTGTCGGAAAAATTAGTCAATATATTACTATCATGGCAGTTATGTGCTTTTTACCCTCTGAGAATATTTTTTAAGAAATATTCAAATTCCACAAATAATATTATTAAATTTGCACTTGAATAATTATTCAAATCTATGAAAACTGCACTATACACCTATGAAAAAGTAAAACTCTATCTCACAATAGAGAATGGTACTTTGAGCCGTTGCTCATTCCTTGAGCCGGCAGAAGGTTATAATGCAGATAGTCAGAATGATTGTGAGTCAGATTCCCTGTTTTGTCAAATTACAGATCAGCTTAATGAATATTTCAGGCGAGAAAGGACGGCTTTTACTATTCCCATATCATTGCAAGGCACTGAATTTCAGGAAGCTGTGTGGGCTGAAATAAGTAAAGTCGAATACGGTAAAACTTTGTCTTACTTAAAACTTGCAGATAGAGTCGGAAATTTTAAGGCTGTTAGAGCCGTAGCGCAGGCATGTGGCGCAAATCCGGTATGCATCTTCATCCCATGCCACAGAATAATCAATTCATCCGGCAAGTTGGGTGGATATATCGGTGGAAGAATGAATAAAGAAATGTTATTAGAGCTGGAAAATAGTTACAATAATCTATTTAATATACATTTATATTAAGATTTAATGGAATTTTAATAGCTATTGTTTCCAAGATTCAATATCAAAATATCTCACAAAATCGAATATTTAACATGTTTTAACATTTTAATATAGATATTAAATAAAAAATTGTTATAAATTTGCAAAGGTGAAAGATAAATTATCAAT
>CAZXHO010000454.1:0-1535 GCA_964640365.1 uncultured Sangeribacter sp.
TTCACGTCTCCGTTATCGAATTCAAGAATCGCGGTTTTTCCGCTTGCATCGGTTATTCCCCAGTGAAGAGCAGAAACTGTGCCCCCGTCAAATGTTGCGCCACTAAGAGAGAAATCATGTTTCTCAAGCATAGCTACAGCTTCATCAGTAGTGGAGCAAAGGTCAAGAATCCAGCCAACGAACATGGCAAGTGACATGGGAGGTAAATTGCGGGTATCCTCATTATCGTAAACAGTGCCTTTACAGAAAAGACCGTTCACTACCAGACCTTTCTCATTCATACCCTCTGTAATGCCTGCATCATAACCAACCGCATACACAGCTCCATACTTAGAAGTCCATGTGATTGCACCCGGTAAATTTGATCCCATCTTTTTCATTCCCGCGGGATAAACATACAAATTCGTAGGGATTGGAGTTTTCCAGTCCAGAGAACGTCCGATTACGAATGTGGAATCAGAACCATGATAAAAAACTCGTGTACATGCTCCGGCATCCGGAGACATTATGCCTGCAGCGGCAAGAGTAGCAGCAGCCATTACAGATTTGATGTGTTTCATTGGTGTATTGTTTTGATTATAGTTTACAGTTTCAAAGTTTCAATTTGTCAAATTATATAAAAATAAACTGAAAATAGTTTACTTATTATTTAAATTGAATAACAGAAACAACTTCAAAGATGGAATTTAATTCCGATATAATCATACAACAATCATAACCGCCTCATGGTTTGATAGAAGTGGCGTCAACGAAAGATTTTGTTGCGGGTAGTGGTGCGTGAAGTAGTTTATCGGTGATAGCCTGGAGAGTTCCGGCTTTCTCATATGGGTTGGTAGCATATTTCGCCTTTTGTCTAAAACTATCCGATAATACAGTGTTTAACCCTTGTATAATTCCGTTTTTATCCGGAGAACAATTAATAACTGACTCTCCCTGCGCCCTGCCTTTTTGCCTATCGCCAATATTGAGGGTTGGAATTCCAAATGACGGTGCTTCTATAAGACCACTGGAAGAATTTCCGACTGCTGCCGCAGAATTTTTAAGGGCAGAATAAAAGTTTAATCTTCCTAAGGACGCCACAGTCTTGACGTTATCCGGATATTTGGCAGCCCATTCCTTTATAATACCCGCTACTGTTTTACCACCCGTGTCCGAGTTGGGCATTGTAATAAGCACTTTCCATCCGTCATTGAAAAGAGTTCCCAATGCTTCGGTAAAGGCTTTTGTCTGGGATTCCTCTTCGCCCGGAGTGGTTGTAACCGGATGGAAAGTGGCTACAATATATTTTTCACCAAGCTCAAACCCAAGAATTTTTTCAAGTTCTTCACGACTGATAGTTTTTTCATGCCTTATGGCTTCTGCACCAAGTGAACCTACATAAAAAACTCTTTCCGGATCTTCTCCCATCCGTATTACTCTTTGTGCATATAGTTGGGTAGAAGTAAAATGGAGGGTGGAAAGTTTAGTAATAGCGTGTCTGATACAATCATCGTAGGCACCTTCAGTTGTTTCTCCACCATGGAGATGTGCGATAG
>CAZXHO010000455.1:0-1514 GCA_964640365.1 uncultured Sangeribacter sp.
AACGATGAGACACAATAAAAAATTCAACCACCTCAGTCGTAAGAAAGGTCATCGTGAAGCGCTTCTGATGAATCTTACGATCTCTCTTATCATGCATAAGAGAATCTTCACGACTTTGGCAAAGGCAAAAGCATTGAGAGTATATGCCGAGCCTCTTATCACGAGGTCAAAGACCGACGATATGACCAACCGTCGCCTCGTCTTCAGCTATCTCCAGAATAAGGAAGCTGTTAAGGAACTTTTCGGCGTGGTTGCTGAAAAAGTTGCAGAGCGTCCCGGAGGTTACACCCGTATTCTCAAAACGGGCCATCGTCTTGGTGACAATGCAGAAATGGCTATGATAGAACTGGTGGATTTCAACGAGAATATGCTTGAAGCATCAGGTGATAAGAAGCCTAAGACAACTCGCCGCAGCCGCCGTAAAAAAGCTGCTGCTCCAGCAGCAGAGGCTCCTGCACAGGCAGCTCCCGAAGCTTCGGCTGAAGAAGCGCCAAAGGCAGAATAATCTTAGCCATATATATAATGTTAAGAGCGGTAGCCCGATCGGGTAGCCGCTCTTGTTTATTTCAAATCATTTTGTTAATTTAGCAGAGCGATTGCACGAAGACATTGAAGGTTATTTCTATATGGTTTAGTGCTGAAAAACGGTAATAGAGACTAAACAAGGATTGGTCATGTCAATTCCGGATACAATTCATCTCACCAGTTGGTTCACGGTAGTAATAACGGTTTTATATTTTTGGGTTATAATTGCCGCTGTTATTGTTGTGCTCAGGGAGAACCGAAATCCTATCCGCGCTCTGTCTTGGGTCATAGCTCTTGTATTTCTCCCAGGTGTGGGGCTTATATTTTATCTTTTCTTTGGCAGAAGCCTGAGAGGGCTACACATGATATCGCGTCATAACAAACGGAAAATCATGAGGGGGCACTCTCCGAGAAGAGTGAAAATAAATGAAGTAGACGTCCCGGAGGAACACCGTAATCTGATCAAACTTGCCGACAGCCTGTGCAATTCATCCTTCACGTTGAACAATAAGATAGATATATTTACTGAAGGCAGAGATAAATTTGAGTCATTAAAAAGAGACTTGAATAATGCAAAGAATTCTATTTTATTACAATATTATATTTTTCTGGATGATGAAACCGGAAGGGAGATATCCGAAATTCTAATTAGGAAAGCAGAGGAGGGGGTTATTGTTAAGGTCATATATGACCATGTAGGCAGTTTTTCTGCGAGGAATAAATTCTTCAGACATATGGAGGAGGCGGGAGTGCAGACTCATCCGTTTTTCAGAGTAAACTTCCCTCATTTCGCGAACCGAATTAATTGGCGCAATCATAGAAAGATTGTAGTAATCGACGGTGCCATAGGTTATATAGGAGGAATGAATATTGCAGACCGTTATGTTAAAGGCTTACCTAAAGGCAAAGTTTGGCGCGACACTCATTTTAGAGTGGAGGGAGAAATTGTGGAGTCACTGCTTTATTCTTTCGCATTCGACTGGAATTTT